>NZ_CP059560.1:3657500-3850000 GCF_017894385.1 Aromatoleum petrolei | reverse complement strand
GGGCTGATCAGGTACCCCTGAAGGAAGTCGCACCGCCGCGCGCTGAGGAATTCGCGCTGCGATTCCGTTTCAACGCCCTCCGCGGTTACATTGAGCCCCAGGCTGTGCGCCATGTTGATGATCGCTTCAACCAAGAGAGCGTCGTTGACGTCGTCGAGGCAGTCGCTCACGAAGCTGCGATCAATTTTCACGTGATCGACAGGAAATCGTTTCAGGTACGAAAGCGACGAGTAGCCGGTTCCAAAATCATCGAGAGAATAGTTGATGCCGAGCTTGCCAATCTCGCGCATGAGGGCTTCGGTGGCGTCACTGCTTTGCATGAGCACGGACTCGGTGATCTCAAGGACCAGTTGGATGCGCTCGAATCCGGGCTTCCGTGCGGCCTGCGCGATGAGTTCGAGCAAACCCTGCTCACGGAACTGCACGCCGGAGACGTTGACGGCAAGCCGAAGCTCCGGCAAGCCCTGCGCGAGCCATTCGTTCGCCTGACGCAGGGCTTCATCCAGCACCCATGCGCCGATCGGGACGATCATCCCGGTATCTTCGGCGATGGCGATGAATTCATCCGGACTGACCCGGCCCCGCAATGGATGCTGCCACCGCACGAGCGCCTCGGCTCCGGTCACGTGACCGCTGCCTGCATCGATGATGGGCTGGTAGTAAAGGACGAATTCCCGACGCTCGATCGCCACACGAAGCTCCGCCTCCAGCTGAACTCGCCGGCGAGCGGTCTCCTGCATGTCCGACGAATAGAACTGGCAGCGGTTCTTGCCCAGTTGCTTGGACTGGTACATCGCAATATCGGCATTGCGCAGCAGCGTCTGCACGGTATCGCCATCGTCGGGAAACACCGTCATACCGAGGCTACCCGAAACGTAACGGTTCGCACCGGCAAGCTGAAAGGGTTCGCGAATGATCCGCAAAACCTTGTCGCCAATGGTCTGCAAGTCTTCCACCCCATCTATATCATCGACCACAAGGGTGAATTCGTCCCCGCCAAGGCGCGCGACGGTATCCTGCTGACGGACACAATGCTTGAGCCTTGCGGCGACCTCGATGAGCATCTCGTCACCGACATCGTGCCCCAAGGTGTCGTTGATCCATTTGAAGCCGTCGAGATCGAGAAAGATCAGGCCTGCTTTCTTGCCCGTGCGGCGACTGTGCGCGAGGGCGCGATCGAGTCGGTCATTCAACAGGTTGCGGTTGGCTAGGCCGGTCAGGGCGTCGAAGTTTGCCTGTCGCCAGATGACCTCTTCGCGCTGCTTGCGCCGCGTCATGTCACTGAAGATCGACACATACTTGATCAGCCTGCCTGACTCGTCGCGCACGACGGAGATCGTCAGCCACTGAGGGTAGACGTCGCCAGCCTTTCGCCTGTTCCAGACCTCGCCCTCCCAGCGCCCTGTCGTTTCCAGGGTGGTCCACATGTTCTTGTAGAAACCGGCATCATGCCGTCCGGACTTGAACATCGCCGGCGTATGCCCGATGACCTCATCGGCCGAGTAGCCGGTAATGGAACAGAAGGCGGGATTGACCGAGGTAATCACGCCCGCCGCATCCGCCGTCATGATTCCCTGGCTGGATGCATCGAAGACCACCATTGCCTCGCGCATCTTCTCCTCAGCGAGCTTGCGATCGGACACGTCCCGCACGAGCGCAATGAACCCGGCCGGCGCACCGTCGCTGCGCGAGAGCTGGCTCATCGACGCACTGAACTGCCGGGGCCCGCCGGGAAGTTCCAGCGCGTATTCGAATTCGTGTCGTTGCCCATCCTTTCGTATGGCCGCGATTGCGTCACCAACGACGCGGGCCACCGGTGCAGGAAAGAGGTCACCGTAAGTCCTGCCCGGCAACTTGCTCGGCGGAAGCGGAAGAAGCGCCGGATCTGGGGAATGCACTTCGACGATCCGCCCCGGCTCGTCGAGCACGAACAATTGATCGGGCAGCGAGCCGATCAGGGCGGCGAGCTTTGATTCGCGAGCGGCGAGGGCAGCGGTGCGCTCGTCTACCAAGGTCTGCAGCAAGTGCCGGTGACGCCTCAGCTCCCCCATCTGCTTCGCAAGCCACCCCAGCAGTGCGCTGAACACGAACCCGAGGAGCAGCTTCAGTGCAAGCGCCGATTTGTGTGTCCAGCCATCGACCGGCGCCACACTGAGCGTCCACGTGCCATTGGGCATCATGACGGCACGGTCCACCGGGTCGATGAGCGAGTCGTCCGTAGACCCCGCTATGACCTGCTTGAGCCCGGTGTCGGGATGCACGCGCCAAAGCTGGTAGTGGAGTCCGCGCTTGACGAGTTGCGGCAACTGGACCTTGGCAAGAACCTGTGGAAACCGGATCAGGACCGTCGTAAATCCCCAGAATCGCGGCCGGCCGTTCTCGTCGTCGAGGAACACCGGAAGGCGGCCGACCGCACCGATACCGCCTTGCATCAGCTCGAAAGGCCCGGCAAGGGTAAGCTCGCCGGTATCGCGGGCACGGAACGCTTCCTTGTTGCGAGCAGGATCTGCGAGCAGATCATGCCCTATCGCACGCGCATTCTCGGCTAGCGGGACGACTTGCCTGATGACTCCGCCGGGAGCGAGCTGCAGGGAATCCGCGCCGGGGTAATAGCGCAGCATCTCCGTGCCGACGGCATCGAAATCGGGGACCACACCCTTGCCCTGACGGACAAGCGCGGCCAGGGCATAGGTTGCGGTGAGACCGTGGCGAACCGCGCTTTCAATCTCGTGCCCCTTGTCGCCGCTCTGATCAGCGACTTCGGCACGCCGGATGCGCAGGCTCTCGCGCTCGGACTCGGCCACAAAGAGCCCCGCCCCCCCGAGGGCAAGCACAAAAACGATTGCGCCCAGGGAACCGGGGCGCACGTTGGCGCCGATACCGAACAATGACCGGACCTTCATGGTCGCGAAACCTGCCTTCAAGAAGTGGCGCAACGCAGCGCGCACCGGAAGCCGCTGGTGCGCGAGCTACGAACCGGGCAAGGATCGAGCGTCGCCGATCAGCTCGGCACATATTTACATCATTTTACACATGACATTTGCGAATGCGCGACCAAGCCGACAGTGCACGTCGAAGAAATACAACTTAACTCACCCCAGATGCACGGTCGCGAACTTGCGCTTGCCGACCTGCAGCACCACGCTCGTCCCGCCTCGCAGCAGGAGGCCCTTGTCCTCGACTCGCTCTCCATCGAGGCGCACGGCACCTTGCTCGATCATGCGCATCGCCTCCGACGTCGTTCCGGTCAGGCCAGCCTGCCTGATCACCTGGAAAACGGGCATTCCGCCTGCTCCTGCCACGACATTCACCTCGGGCATATCCTCGGGAAGCACCCCACGCTGGAAGCGTGCTTCGAATTCGGCACGGGCATCTTCAGCCGCCCCTGCGTCGTGGAAGCGGGCAACCAACTCCATCGCCAGCATGACCTTGATGTCGCGCGGATTGCGCCCCGTCTCGGCATCTTTGCGCAATGCGGCAATTTCGCTCGTCGAACGGAAGGACAGGAGCTCGTAGTACCGCCACATGAGGTCGTCCGAGATTGACATCAGCTTGCCGAAAATCTCGCGCGGACCTTCGGCGATGCCTATGTAGTTGCCCAGCGACTTGGACATCTTGTTTACGCCGTCCAGCCCTTCGAGGAGCGGCATCATCAGGACGCACTGAGGTACCTGACCCTCATGCTTCTGCAGTTCGCGCCCCATCAGCAGATTGAACTTCTGGTCCGTGCCGCCGAGTTCGATGTCCGATCTCATCGCAACCGAGTCGTAGCCCTGACAAAGGGGATACAGGAACTCATGAATGGAAATCGGCTGGGTGGCAGCGTAGCGCTTGGCGAAGTCGTCGCGCTCGAGCATGCGTGCGACGGTGCTGCGCGACGCGAGCCGGATCATCCCGGCCGAGCCGAGGGACTCCATCCATGCGGAGTTGAAGCAGATCTCGGTCCTCTCCGGATCGAGGATCTTGAATACCTGATCCTGATACGTGCGCGCGTTCTCCATGATCTGCTCGCGCGACAGCGGCGGACGGGTGGCGTTCTTGCCCGACGGATCGCCGATCATGCCGGTGAAGTCCCCAATCAGGAACATCACCTGATGTCCCAGATCCTGGAAGTGTCGCAGCTTGTTGATGAGGACCGTATGGCCGAGGTGCAGATCGGGCGCGGTGGGATCGAAACCCGCCTTCACCCTGAGCGGACGGCCGGACTTGAGCTTTTCGACCAACTCGGCCTCTATCAGCAACTCGTCGGCACCCCGCTTGATCAGTTCGAGGGCTCCCTGTACATCAGTCATGCAACTCTCCATTCAACGGGGCGACAAGAAACTTTGCTAAACTCGCGGAAGTTTTTTGTCCGAAAATCCCATGCAGGCACGAAAAGTCACGATTCTAGCCGAACTGAACGGTCTCCTCCCCTCCGGAGGCAAGCGGTGGGCAGCCGGCGCACTGATCGGCACGTCGCTGCTGGGCGTTGTCGCCGCCACGGCTGTCCCTCCAGGGCAGCCCGAAACATCCATCGTCACCGAATCGGTCGTGGAGCGTCTCGGGCCGATCGTTTCCCAGCCCTCCGACTTCCCTGACCTTCCATTCGTGTTCGACGAACGCATCCGGCCCGGGGACACGATACAGGCGATCCTCCGCCGTATCGGCGCGAACGATCAGGAAATCATTGACCATCTGAACCAGCCGGCAGGGTTGCAGGCCCAGAGACAGCTGCGGGCCGGTCGGTCGGTTCTCGCGACCGTCCACGCAGACGGAAGGATCGCCTTGCTGAGCCTGCCGATTGCCGGTGGCGATGAGCGTTATACCGTGGAGCGGACGACCGCCGGGCTGGAGTCGCGCACGAACAATCCTGCGACGCTCGCCACGAACATCGAGATGCGCTCGGGAATGATCCACCAGACGCTGTTCGGGGCAACCGACGCAGCGGGCATCCCGGACAGCGTAGCGACGAAACTGGCGGAGATCTTCGGCACCGAGATCGACTTCAGCAGTGACTTGCGTCGCGGCGACCGCTTCAGCGTGGTGTACGAATCCATGCACGATCGGGGCATGCCGGCAGGAGCGGGCCGCATTCTCGCTGCCGAATTCGTCAACGACGGCAAACGCCACACGGTCGTGCTCCACCAAGACGAGGACGGTGCCGATACCTACTTCACTCCCGACGGGCGTGGTCTTAGCCAGGCATTCCTGCGCTACCCTCTTGAGTTTTCGCGCATTTCGTCCAATTTCGGCGGGCGCATGCACCCGATCCACAAACGCTGGAAGGCGCACAAGGGCACGGACTTCTCTGCGCCAACGGGAACGCCGGTGAAGGCTGCATCGAACGGCATCGTCGAGTTCGCCAGCGGCCAGGGTGGCTACGGGAACATCGTGGTGATCCAGCACCGCGACGGCTACGAGAGCGCCTATGCACACCTCAACGGTTTCGCGAAGGGCCTGCGCAAGGGACAGCGCGTTCGCCAGGGGGACGTGATCGGTTACGTCGGATCGACCGGATGGTCGACCGGCGCACACCTGCATTTCGAAATCCGCGTAAACGGAGTGGCGCGCGATCCGATGAAAATCGCACTGCCGACGACCCAGCCGCTCGGAGGCTCCGCCCTGGCAAACTTCCGTCGCGAGACCGCGCCGATGCTCGAGCGTCTGGCGCTACTCGATCGACCACCAGTGGCGCGCGCGGACTGAGCGGCGCGGAGGGGGTCCAAAGAAACGGGAGGCCGAGGCCTCCCGTTTCTTTTGCTGCGTAACGCGCGCGTCAGGCGGAGAAGGACGAACCGCAGCCGCAGGTGCTCGTGGCGTTCGGATTGCGGATCACAAACTGCGATCCTTCGAGCCCTTCCGTATAGTCGATCTCTGCGCCAACCAGATACTGGTAGCTCATCGAGTCGACCAGGAGCGTGACGCCGTTCTTCTCGAACGCCGTATCGTCCTCGTTCACTTCCTCGTCGAACGTGAAGCCGTACTGGAAGCCGGAGCACCCGCCACCGCTGACGAAGACACGCAGCTTGAGCTCGGGGTTGCCCTCTTCCTCGATCAGTTCCTTGACCTTGCCCGCGGCGCTGTCTGTAAAGACGAGCAGTTCGGGCGTTTCGACTGCAGTACTCATGTTATCTCCTGAAGGGGTGTGCACTTTCAAATAATGCGTCACCCGACGCGTTTCGTCAAAATGAGAGTGGCTATCACCCCGATTGGTTCCATCAGGGACTGACTGGAACGATATCGAGACCCAAAGTCTCGTCCAGACCGAACATGATGTTCATGTTCTGCACCGCCTGGCCGGCCGCGCCCTTGACGAGATTGTCAATGACCGACAGGACGACGACGACGTCACCGCCCTGTGGGCGATGGACGGCGATGCGGCACATGTTGCTTGCGCGCACTGAGCGGGTTTCGGGATGGCTGCCTGCGGGCATCACGTCGACGAAGGGCTCGCCGCGATAGCGGGATTCGAACAGGCCTTGCACGTCCACTTCCTGCGTGAGTCGGACATAAAGGGTGGCATGAATGCCGCGGATCATCGGCGTGAGATGCGGCACGAAGGTCAGGCCGACATCCTTCCCCGCCATGCCGACCAGGCCCTGACGGATCTCGGGAAGATGGCGATGCCCAGGCACACCGTACGCCTTGAAGGTATCGGCGGCCTCAGCAAACAGCGTATGCACCTCGGCCTTGCGCCCGGCACCCGAGGCCCCCGACTTCGCGTCGGCCACCAGATGCGAAAGATCTGCCACACCGGCCTCGATGAGGGGCAGGAAGCCGAGCTGCACGGCCGTCGGGTAGCAGCCCGGGTTGGCGAGCACGCGCGCGGAACGGATCTGCTCGCGATTGCGCTCAGGCAAACCGTACACGGCTTCGGCCACGAGCTCGGGCGCGGCGTGGGGCATGCCGTACCACTTCTGCCATTCCGCAACGTCGCGGATACGGAAGTCGGCCGCGAGGTCGATGACGCGAACGCCCTTGTCGACCAGTTCCCGCGCCTGCTGCATGGCAATGCCGTTGGGCGTGGCGAAGAACACCGCGTCGCAGCGATCGAGTTCGGCGTCGGCTGGCGTGACGAAGCGCAGGTCTACGCGTCCGCGCAGACTCGGAAACATCTCGGACACTGCCATGCCGGCGTCGCCACGCGAGGTGATCGCCTGCAATTGAACACCGGGGTGACGCGCAAGCAACCTGAGCAGTTCGACACCCGTGTAACCCGTACCGCCGACGACACCTACCTTGATCATGCTTTCTCCTTGGCGGGGCAATCCCCGATGCAGTTTTTTATTATCTCATTCCTGGCCCGCGGGTTTTGCGGGCATAAAAGCAAAAAGCCGCCCAACGGGCGGCTTCTTGCTCCTGCGGATACCGGGAAAGGTATCAGCGCTTGGAGAACTGCTTGCGGCGACGGGCCTTGCGGAAACCGACCTTCTTCCGTTCGACTTCGCGCGCGTCGCGGGTCACGAAACCAGCCTTGCGCAGCACCGACTTCAGCTCAGCGTCGTACTCGATCAGCGCACGGGTGATGCCGTGACGAACGGCACCCGCCTGACCCGACTCGCCACCACCGGTCACGTTCACCATGATGTCGAAACGGTTTTCGTTCTCGGTCAGTGTGAGGGGCTGGCGCACGATCATGCGGCCGGTTTCACGCGAGAAGAACTCGTCCAGCGGCTTGCCGTTGACGACGATGTTGCCGGAGCCCGGCTTGATAAAAACACGGGCAACCGCGGTCTTGCGGCGGCCAGTGCCGTAGTTGTAAGTCACAGCCATTGATCGGCTCCTGTCAGATCTCGAGAACTTTGGGCTGCTGAGCGGCGTGCGGATGCTCGGCACCCGCATAGCACTTCAGCTTCTTCAGCATGGCGTAACCCAGCGGCCCCTTCGGCAGCATGCCCTTCACCGCCTTTTCGAGCACGCGTTCCGGGAAGCGCTGCTGCAGCTTGGTGAAGTTGGTTTCGTAGATTCCGCCCGGGAAACCGGTGTGGCGGTAGTACTTCTTGTCTTGCGCCTTGTTACCGGTGACACGCAGCTTCTCGACATTGACCACGACGATGAAGTCGCCGGTGTCGACGTGCGGCGTGTAAATGGGTTTGTGCTTGCCACGCAGACGGCGGGCTACCTCGGCGGCGACCCGGCCAAGCACCTTGTCCGCAGCGTCGACAACAAACCAGTCGCGCTTGACTTCGTGCGGCTTGGCAGAAAACGTTTTCATTCGAATCCTCGATCTTGTCCGGCCTGGGGCAGAGGCCAATAAACGGAAAGCTCGTGATGGTAATAGGAAGCACCCCTGAAAGTCAAATCAGGATGTGTGATGCTCGTCAGGACGGCGATGATACAGGAAGACCAGGGCCGCCATCGACACGGACAAACTCGCCGACATTTGTGTCAGGTCAAAGCCGCACCGGATCTCGCATGAATAATAGTGCACTTTTGACGAGAGAACGTGGAGGAATAAGGGTATGGCGGAAGTGAAGTTCTTTGGCGGAGAGAGCATCCCGCTGGAAATGCACAAGGTCCGGATCGTTCAGAAGCTGGCGCTGCCTCCGGTCGAGCGCCGATTGGCGGCGATCACGGAAGCCGGGAACAACACGTTCCTGCTGCGCAACTCGGATGTATTCATGGACATGCTCACCGACAGCGGCGTGAATGCGATGAGCGACCAGCAGCAGGCAGCGATGCTCGTGGCCGATGACAGCTATGCGGGAAGCGCCACATACACACGGCTGGAGAGCAAGCTGCAGGAGATCTTCGGCACGCCCTACTTCCTTCCCGCCCACCAGGGCCGCGCATGCGAGAACATCCTGTCGCAGGTGCTGGTGTCGAAGGGATCCGTGGTGCCGATGAACTATCACTTCACCACCACCAAGGCGCACATCACGCTCAACGGCGGCACGGTGGAAGAACTGGTCGCCGACACGGGACTCGAGGTCGTCAGCGTGCATCCGTTCAAGGGCAATATGGACACGGGCAAGCTGCGCGACGTGATCGGACTGCACGGCGCGGACAAGATCGCCTTCGTGCGCATGGAAGCGGGCACCAACCTGATCGGCGGGCAGCCGTTCTCGCTGCAGAACCTTGTCGACATCCGGAAGATCTGCGACGAGCACGGCCTGTTGCTGGTGCTGGATGCGAGCCTGCTGGCGGACAACCTGCACTTCATCAAGCAACGCGAAGCCGATTGCAGGGCGCTCGGTATCCGCGAGATCACGCGCCGGATCGCCGACCAGTGCGACATCATTTACTTCTCGGCGCGCAAGCTCGGGTGCGCCCGCGGTGGCGGCATCTGCATCCGCAGCGAGGAACTTTATCGCCGGATGCGAGGGCTGGTGCCGCTGTATGAAGGCTTCCTCACCTACGGCGGCATGTCGGTGCGCGAAATGGAGGCACTCACCGTCGGACTCGAGGAGACGATGGACGAAGAGGTGATCAACCAGGGGCCGCAGTTCATCGCCTACATGGTCGACGAATTGCAGAAGCGCGATATTCCCGTGATCACGCCGGCAGGCGGACTTGGGTGCCACGTCAACGCAATGAAGTTCGTGGACCACATCCCCCAGGCCGAGTACCCGGCCGGCGCGCTTGCTTCCGCGCTCTATATTGCCGGCGGCATTCGTGGGATGGAGCGCGGGACGCTATCGGAGCAGCGTGAACCCGACGGACGCGAGATCTTCGCAAACATGGAACTCGTTCGTCTGGCAATGCCCCGCCGGGTCTTCACTCTGTCGCAGGTCAAATACGCAATTGACCGCCTGGAGTGGCTGTACGCCAACCGCCGGCTCATCGGCGGCCTGGCGTTCACGGAGGAACCCGAAATCCTGCGCTTCTTCTATGGTCGCCTGAAGCCGGTATCGGACTGGCAGGAGAAGCTGGTCGCGAAGTTCCGCGCCGATCTGGGCAACAGCCTCTGAGCCTTTGACGCGTGGCGGCTCCTTCCCTCGGGGAGAGGAGCCGCCACGGGAACCCGAATCCGGCGAATCCGTCCGCAAGCGGCAGAACCACTCTCATGCGGGATGGGGCCCGATTCCGGCCGCACCAAAAAAAACGCAGCCCCTGCGGGACTGCGTTAAATCCACACCAAAGGAGGAGGGTGGAGGAGACACCGGTTTGGATCACGAAGCTCAATTGATCCGACTGAGGTCAATTATCCGCAAGCGAGCTTGGCGTGGCAAGATTTTTTTGTGCGCCGCACGATAAATGTTTTAATCGAAAGATAAGCGTTGCTTATAAATTCACAACTTATTGACGCATATCAATTTAGCTAACCGTTTCCGGGTATCGCAGGATTGTCACCAGTCATCACCGAAGCGTCATCCACGTTGTTATGCCGCATTGCAGCATGTCCGCATGACGGAGCCGACGGACGCGCCCGGCGTTCCGGTAGAATCGCCATCCGGTCGACCGATGGCGACCCCTATCCAGCCGACAACGGAGTCAAAGATGGAATGCACGATCAAATGGGTCGACGGGATGACCTTTCTTGCCGAAACCGGCACGGGTCACGTCGTCGCAATGGACGGAGCCCCTGAAGCGGGCGGTCGCAACCTCGCGCCGCGGCCGATGGAGATGATGCTGGCAGGCGCAGGCGGGTGCACGGCCTTCGACGTGGTGCTGATTCTGCAGCGCGGCCGTCACGACGTGCGCAACTGCGAGGTGAAGTTGGTGGCGGAACGGGCCGAAACCGATCCCAAGGTGTTTACGCGCATCACCTTCCACTTCACCGTGAGTGGCAAGGGGCTGAAGCGCGAGGTGGTGGAGCGGGCGGTGCACCTGTCGGCGGAGAAATACTGCTCCGCGTCGATCATGCTGGCGAAGACGGCCGAGATGGTCCACGAAGTGACGATCGTGGACGTGGCATAAGGCAGCGGCGGCCGACATGCCCGGGCGGGGGCGGCCGCCCCCTTCTGCCCCCGCGTGCCGATCAGACCCGATAGGCGGTGGTGGTCATCACGCGCGCCACGAACTTCATCGCGGCCTTCACCGGCGCAGGCAACTCTTGCGCTCCGAGACCGACGGCGGTGTCGGCGTGGCGGGCCTCGTCCACTTTCATCTGCTCGATGATTTCACGCGTTTTCTGATCCTCGGCCGGCAGCTGGTCGAGATGCCCGCGCAGGTGCGCCTCCACCTGGCGCTCGGTTTCAGCGAGGAACCCGAGGTTCCAGCGGTCGCCGAGACGCCCCGCCAGCATTCCCAAGGCAAGCGACCCGCCGTACCAGAGGGGGTTCAGCAGGCTCTTGCGCCCGCCGAGTTCCGCGATGCGCTGTTCGGTCCAGGCGAGGTGTTCGGTTTCCTCATTGGACGCCTGCTCGATTTCGCGTTTCACGCCGGGATCACGCGACATGATGGACTGCCCCTGGTAGAGGGCCTGGGCGCAGATCTCGCCGCAGTGATTGACGCGCATGAGACCGGCGATGTGTTCGCGCTGGGCGTCGCTGAGCACGGTATCCGGGATGTCGCCACCGGGGACGGGGCGCACCGAGCGCGCGGGGGCGAACAAGGTGCGCAGGGCCTTGTCGAATTCGACGATGAGCTGATCCATGGGGGTTTCCTCGGTCGGCAGTCTTATTTTCCCGATTTCATGAAGGTGCTGGCTTCGCCGCGCAGCCGCTTCAGGACTTCGTCGCGATCGCGCGGCGGCACCGGGCCGTCGCAGATGTGGTCTTCGGACAGCGCCGAACGCGGGCGGTTGTAGGCGTTGTCGACGATCGGTTTCCATTCCTCGTCGCGCGCCGCGGTCCATTGGCCACCGGCACGGCCGGTGGCATACAGGCGCCAGCTGCCGGTCGCGCACCGGATGCCTTCGTGGGTGACGTTCGTTGCGCCGCCCGAGGTGCGGATCACCAGCGTGTAGCGGACGACGCCGTCTTCCGCGACGACGATGCTGTCCTCATCGATGTAGAAGTGGTTGGGCGACGCACTGCTGACAAAAAACTCGCGCAGGGCGGCTTCGCGCGGCGGCGTCGGCAGCGTGTGCTCGCCCTCCTTCCACTCGGGATCGGGGTCGGTAAGTAGCCCGGCGACTGCCGGGGCCGAAAAACAAACGAGAGCCAGGAGGCCCCCGCGGACGATGGGATGCAGCAGCGTCAAGCTCGCAGGTCTCCACACAAGGATTGCCGGATCGCGTCGGGTACGGGCTCCACGACCGCCGTCAGGGCGGGGTGATCGACGCCGACCGCGAGCGCGGCGCCTGCATGCAGGGCGCGGATCTGCGCGGGCGGCAGTTCGAAGCGGAGGAAGTGCACCGCGGACGTCTTTTCGCCATTGTCGCGTTCCAGGTCCTCATCCGCAATCGCGAAGATCGGTTCGCCATCTCCGACGCGCACCCAGACACGACGTTCGACCCCGATCAGGCGGGCGAGCCACTGTCGCCGCAGATCCTCGGCGGGAAACTCGATCATCATCGTCGCCTTCCAGTTGCTGCCGTCGGGAACGAGCGGGTTGTAGGCGTCGAGTTCGTCGCGGATTCCCGCTTCCTCGAAGGTGCGCTCGATGCGCAGCATTTCCTGGATCTGGTAGCGGATCGTGAGTTCGTCCTCGAAGATCAGCGTGATGTGCTCGCCAAGATGCAGGGTGCGCGCCTTTTTGTGCTCAATGACGCGGCTGCGGAAGTCGGCGCGCTGGCGAGCGTAGGCTTCGAGGCTGAGGAGACTTTCGCGGGAGATAACGTTCATGAGGTCGGTTCCTCACAGTCCGTAAGCCCTGCGCAGCAGGGTCAGGGGGTGGGCTTTCTCCGCCTCGAGTTCGGTGCCGCCGTCGCGGATGCCCTGCCGGATGTGGCGGGCGGCGATGGGGCAGTCGGAACTGATGAAATCCGGCGCACCCTGCGCCATCTGGCGGAACACCGGGCGACCGATCTTCATGGACTGCTCGAAGTACTCTTCCTTGACCCCCCAGGTGCCGTCGTGACCGGCGCAGCGCTCGACGGTGGTGACCTCGGTGCCCGGGACGAGTTGCAGGGTCTCGCGCGTCTTCTGTCCGATGTTCTGCACGCGGCTGTGGCAGGGGATGTGATAGGACACCTTGCCGAGCGGCTGCTTGAAGTCGGTTTTCAGCAGGCCGTCGCGGTGGCGGAGCATGAAGTACTCGAAGGGATCGAACATCGCCTCCGCGACGGCGATGATATCTGCGTCGTCCGGGAAGAGCAGCGGCAGCTCCTGCTTGAACATCAGTGCACACGACGGCACGGCGGCGAGGATCGCGTGGCCATCGCGCGCGAGCGCCGCAAGTTGCGGGATGTTGACGTCCTTCAGGCGTCGCACGCCCTCGAGGTCGCCGAGTTCGAGCTTGGGCATGCCGCAGCAGGCTTCCTGTCGGACGAGGACGGCGGGGATCTCGTTGTGCGCGAGCACGGCGACGAGGTCGTGGCCGATGCCGGGCTCGTTGTAGTTGATGTAGCAGGTCGAGAAGATCGCAACCTTGCCCGGTGTGCGTTCGCCGTCGCGCACCGGCCACTCTGCACGGACGTCGGCCGCGCGGCGGAAGCGGGTCGGGGCATAAGGCGGGAGTTCCCGCCGCTTGTCCACGCCGAGCACCGACTGCAGCACTGCACGCGCGGCGCCGTTGCGGTTGGCGGCGTTCACGGTCTGAGCGACGACCGGGATGGCGGCGAGCTTGCCGAGCGCGTCGGTGCTGGTGAGCACCTTATCGCGCAGGCGCACTTCGCCCTTGCGGAACTTGACCGCCTTGGCGCGCAGCATCAGATGCGGAAAATCGACGTTCCACGGATGCGGCGGGACGTACGGGCATTTCGTCATGAAACACAGGTCGCACAGGTAGCATTGGTCGACGACATTGACGTAGTCTTTCTTGTCCACGCCATCGAGTTCGCCGGTACTGCCCTCATCGATGAGGTCGAAGAGGGTCGGGAATGCGTTGCACAGGTTCACGCAGCGCCGGCAGCCGTGGCAGATGTCGAAAACCCGGCCGAGTTCGTCGCCTAGCTTGGCCTCGTCGTAGTACTCCGCCTCCTGCCACGCAACGGGGTGACGTGTCGGAGCCTCGAGACTGCCTTCCCGCCTGGACATGCGACCTCCCTTGCCGCGCAACCCGCGGGCCGCGCGGCCTTCAGGAAAGGGTCAGGGCGACCGGAATGGCCGCCCGTGAGCGGATACGGCGCAGGACTCAGTCCTGCAGCGCGTCCAACGCCTTCTGGAAGCGGTTCGCGTGCGAGCGCTCGGCCTTGGCGAGCGTCTCGAACCAGTCGGCGATCTCGTCGAAGCCTTCCTCGCGCGCAGCTTTCGACATGCCGGGGTACATGTCGGTGTACTCGTGCGTTTCGCCCGCGATGGCAGCGGCGAGGTTGGCGCGAGTGGCGCCGATCGGCAGGCCGGTGGCCGGGTCGCCGCTCGCTTCGAGATATTCGAGGTGGCCGTGCGCGTGCCCGGTTTCGCCTTCTGCCGTCGAGCGGAACACCGCGGCGACGTCATTCTGGCCTTCAACGTCGGCCTTTGCCGCGAAGTACAGGTAACGGCGGTTGGCCTGCGATTCGCCCGCAAATGCGGCCTTCAGGTTCGTTTCGGTCCTGGATCCCTTCAGTTCCATGGTCGTCTCCTCGTTCGGTGGATCGAAGATCCGCCCCGGCCTGGTGCCGGGGATGCTTGAAGCCTAGAACCCGCCGGCGCCATGCGAAAATTGAATGGAACTATGTTTTCGATGGCGTCCGGCTATGGGAATGTCTCCACCGCTCAAGCCGCAATGGCCGCTTCGATCTCTGCGAAGGTGCGCGCGATCTCGGTGATCATCGGTTGCGGTTCGCCGAGTTGCCGCGCGATCTGCGATGCCGAGAAGATTCCGCGGATGAGGCCGCGACCGCCCTCCTCGCGCTCCAACACCAGCAAATGCTGACGGCCTGAACGGCGCAGCGTGGAGACGATGTGGCCGACATCGGCACGCATGATCTCGCCGAGTTCGACGGCCTCGGTCTTTTCCAGCGGAGTCATCACGTTGTCCACCGTCAGTTCGCCGAGTGGCACGCCGCGTTCACGTGCGGTGTGGACGGGGCGCTCGCCAAGCAGGTCGGCGACGGTGATAACGCCGCGCACGAGGTGGCGCGCATCGCTCACGAGGAGGAGCCGGACGCCACGCAGCAGCATGGCGCGATTGGCGTCGTCGAGCAGGGTTTCGCCCGAAATGGTCGCAGCAGGCACGCGAGTGAAATCGGTCATCACCTCGACTGCGGGAGACGACGCGGAAACCTTGCGACTTTCATCCGTTCTGGCGACTTCGCAGTGCAAGCCCGCCAGCCGGGCTTGTGGTAGCGGTTCGAATTCCCGGTTCATGAGCACCTCCCAGTGCAGACGATGGCGTGGAGGGGCGCTTGCGCGTCTTGCAGACATTGCTCGACAGAAGTCGAGCGCGCCCCGCGAACGGCGCCGTCGGTGCGCGCCGCGGCCGGTCGGAAGCCGGCACAAGCAATTCGACCTGTCGCCCGTTCAACGGTTCAGCAGCTGGAGGGAGAACACAAAAAAACGCCGCCGCGCCACCTCCGGAAGTTCCGGTGGCAACGCGACGGCGTCAGTCTCGCACTCAGGGCTCGCGCGCTTCCGCGGCGGCCCGGTAGGCCTCAGGCAGCTCTCCGGGACGGACCCGGAACAGGTTTTTCGCCAACTCCAGCAGTGCCTGCTGGTACACCTGCCGCTTGAACTCTATGACAGCTTCCAGCGGCACCCAATACTCACTCCAGCGCCAGGCATCGAACTCCGGATGATTGCTGGCTCGCAGGCAGACGTCGGAATCACGGCCGACCAGTCGCAGGAGAAACCAGATCTGTTTCTGCCCGCGGTAGGTGTTGCGCCATTCCCTCTTTATCCAGTGCTTCGGAACGTCATACCTCAACCAGCCGCGCGTGCGGCCAAGAATCTTCACATGCTCGGGGCGCAGACCCACTTCTTCGAAGAGCTCCCGGAACATCGCCTGCTCGGGAGATTCCCCGTGCTTGATGCCGCCTTGCGGGAACTGCCAGGAATGTTCGCGAATCCGTTTACCCCAGAACACCTCGTTGCGCGCGTTGACCAGAACGATGCCGACGTTCGGGCGATAGCCTTCACGGTCGAGCATGATCAAACCTTCAATTCATGAGAGTTGCAGCAATTTTTTCACACTTACCCTGCGTTGGAAAGGCACGACCCATGGCATGTTCCCGTATCGACAGGGCTTTTTGCCGCACGAGCGACGAAATTTGCGCGAACCGCGGCTCGGCTGCACGGCGCATACCCGAGGCGCACGCGACCGGCTAAAATCTGTGGTTTGCCCAACCGACTACCGCGGACCCCAGAATGCGTGCCAGCCAGTATTTCATCTCCACCCTCAAGGAAGCCCCCGCCGACGCCGAGGTCGTCAGCCAGAAGCTGATGCTGCGGGCGGGCTTTATCCGCAAGGTTGCCGCCGGCATCTACAGCTACCTGCCGATCGGCCTGCGCGTGATCCGCAAGGTCGAGGAGATCGTCCGCGAGGAGATGAACCGCGCCGGCGCCCTGGAGCTGACGATGCCGATGGTTCAGCCATCCGAGCTGTGGGCCGAGACCGGCCGCTGGGAGAAGATGGGCGAGGAGATGCTGCGCTTCAAGGATCGCCACGAGCGCGACTTCGCACTGCAGCCGACCTCCGAAGAGGTGGTGACCGACATCGCGCGCCAGGAGCTGAAGAGCTACCGCCAGCTGCCGAAGAATTTCTACCAGATCCAGACCAAGTTCCGCGACGAACGCCGTCCGCGCTTCGGCGTGATGCGCGGGCGCGAATTCACGATGAAGGACGCCTACTCCTTCGACCGCAACGTGGAGGCCGCGGGGCGCAGCTACGACGCGATGTACGCGGCCTACTGCCGCATCTTCGACCGCCTGGGCCTCACCTACCGCGCGGTGGCAGCCGACACGGGCGCCATCGGCGGCGACCGTTCGCACGAGTTCCAAGTGATCGCCGACACCGGCGAGGATGCGATCGTGTACTGCCCGGATTCGGACTACGCCGCGAACATTGAGTTGGCCGAGGCGCTGCCGCTGCTGGCGTCGCGCGCGGCGCCGATGCACGGGCTGGAGAAGACTCCGACCCCGGGCGCCGCGACCTGCGCCGACGTCGCGAAGCTCCTCGGCCTGCCACTCGCGACGACCGTGAAGTCGCTCGTGCTCGCGACCGACGACGTCGATGAGAAGGGCAAGCCGGCCGGCGTCACGGTGTGGCTGTTGCTGGTGCGCGGCGACCACGCGCTGAACGAGGTTAAGGCAAGCAAGGTTGAGGGCCTGAAGGCGGGCTTCCGCTTCGCGACCGAGGCCGAGATCCACGACCATTTCGGCTGCAAGCCCGGCTACCTCGGACCAATCGGCATGAAGAAGGCGGTCAAGGTCGTCGCCGACCGCACGGTGGCGAACATGTCCGACTTCATCTGCGGCGCCAACGACGAGGACTACCACTACACCGGGGCCAACTGGGGCCGCGACCTGCCCGAACCGGACCTCGTCGCCGACCTGCGCAACGTGATCGAGGGCGACCCGAGCCCGGACGGCAAGGGACGCCTCGCGATCCAGCGTGGCATCGAGGTGGGCCACGTGTTCTACCTCGGCACGAAGTATTCGAAGTCGATGAACGCGACCTTCCTCGACGAGGACGGCAAGCCCAAGCACTTCGAGATGGGCTGTTACGGCATCGGCGTGACACGCATCATGGGTGCAGCGATCGAGCAGAACAACGACGCGCGCGGCATCATCTGGCCCGACGCGCTCGCGCCTTTCCGCATCGTGGTGTGCCCGGTCGGCTGGGGCAAGTCCGAGGCGGTGCGCAGCGAGGCGCTCAAGCTCTACGAAGGGCTGCTCGCTGCGGGCGTGGATGCGATCCTCGACGATCGCGACGAGCGTCCCGGCGTGATGTTCGCCGACTGGGAGCTGATCGGCGTGCCGCATCGCGTGGTGATCGGCGAGCGTGGTCTGAAGGAAGGCATGGCCGAGTACCAGGGCCGGCGCGACGCCGAAGCGACCAAGGTGGCGATCGGTGATCTGGCGGGTTTCGTTGCCGCGAAGCTGCGGGGCGAATGACTTTCGGCTATAACGGACGCATGACAGGCATGTTCCGACTGCTGCTGCGCGCTGCCCTGACGGCCACACTCGCCGTCAGCGGCGCCGCATCGGCCGGCAACCAGCTGTACGAGCCGATGGCGGCGAGCGTGCGGGCGGCGCTGCACGCTGCGGTGAGCGACGCGGGAGCGCCGGAACTGATGATCGCGGATGCGGGCGAGCGCGCGCGCTGGCTGGGCGAGATGTCGCAGCGCCTGGAGAAACGCATCCCGGATCGCAGCTATCGGGAGGATCTGCTGACTTCGGTGCATTACGAGGCGACCCGAGCGGGGCTCGACCCGCAGCTCGTGCTCGGCCTGATCCAGGTCGAGAGCGGTTTCCGCAAGTACGCGGTGTCGAGCTCCGGGGCGCGCGGCTACATGCAGGTGATGCCGTTCTGGGTAAAGCTGATCGGCGGAGCCGAGGACAATCTGTTTCACCTGCGCACGAACCTGCGCTACGGCTGCACGATCCTGCGCCACTACCTCGACATCGAGAAGGGTGACCTGTACCGGGCGCTCGGGCGCTACAACGGCAGCCTTGGTCGGCCCGAGTACCCGAACATGGTACGTGCGGCATGGGAACGTCACTGGAGCTATCAGCCGCTGACGCTCGCGGTGACTGAGGCTCGCGGCCAGGCGAACTGAGCCGTCCAATCTTCAGACGCGGGAACCGACGACATGGAACACCGACTGTTTCGCCGCCGATCGATCTCGATTTCGTTTCGCGTGTACGACGCGGAGACGGGGAAATTCATCGGGCGCATCGGCGACATCAGCAAGGGCGGCCTGCTCGTGTATGGTCCGAGCCAGCTGCTGACAGGCCAGTTGTACCGCCTGCGCATCGACCTGCCCGACGATCACGGCAAGGCGCGCAGCGTGGTGTTGCCGGCCAAGGCGATGTGGTCGGGCTTCGACACCAATCCCGAGTTCTGCAGCACGGGTTTCCGCCTGTTCGAGCTCGACCGCCCGGAAAACGAGGCAGCGTTGAAATCGATGCTGTCGCGCTTCACGGTCGGCTTCGAAGACGAAGACGACGACAGCTGAATGAATTGCGGGCAACCGTCCTCGTCGGAGGGCGGCTGCCGCTTTCCTGAACGCAGGGAGCGTCAGGCGCCGACTGCGACCTTCACGCTGGGCTCGTCGCGCCCGACCGCACGCACGGAGTCGCGCCCGCCATCCTTGGCGTCCTTCGCAGTGGCCAGCGACTGGACGTCGCCCGAGATCTCGCCACCTTCCTCGATCAGGATCTTGCCGTAGCGGATCTTGCCACTGACCCGGCCGGTCGAGTGGATGATCAGCTGGCTGCGGGCGGTCAGCTCGCCTTCGAAACGGCCGCGCACTTCGGCGACATCGATGCCGACGGTGCCGGCGAACGAGCCGTTTTCGGCAATGCGAATCACGCGACTGTCCATCGTCGCTTCGACCCGACCTTCGACCACCAAGGTATCGCAGTCGAGAATCTCGGCGCCCTTCAGCTTGACGTCCGGCCCGACGATGAGGCGGCTGCCGGTGTCCTGGGTGGTGTCGTCGATCGCTGCGGCGGCAAGGCCGCTCGAGGCCGGCGCCGTGCCTTCAGCGGCCGGAGAGGAGTCGCTGGACGAGGCCGGCAGTTCGGTCGAGCTACGCGACAGGCTTGCACCGGTGGACGCCGGCCCCGAGGTCAGAGTGCCCGACGGCGACCGCATGGTGCCGTTGCTGCGCGAAGCCGGGGTGTCTGGAACCTTGGGGAACAGGGCGGGTTTGTTGAACATGGTCTCTCCTTGAATCCATAACGTTTCCGGGCCGACGATCATCGCCCCCGTGGGCCGCCTAAGCAGCTGCCGTGCCATGAATCCAAGATCATGAATTTAATGAATTTATTCCCCGGCGACGGAATCTCGCGGGGAACAGATGCCGATTCTGTCGCCTGGCGGCGACAGTATCTGCGGCATAAATCGCCATCCATCTGTTTTTGTTGATTTTTGCGATGTCTCCTGGAGGCGACACGGAAATCGTCCGGAAACACTGCCTTGCACTTGCTTACGACGCGGGCGCGCGGGCGCCACCTAAACTGTCGCGCTGGTTTACGAAGATCCTCCAGCCATGTCGCGCCTGTCCTTCAGTCACTCGCTGCTTGCCAGCTTCCTGCTCGTTGCGGCGATCCTGGGCGCCACTGCGCTGGGGGGGCTGATCACGCTGGAGGAGTTCGCGTCACGACACCGCGAGAGCGTGGGCGATGCGCTGAAGTACTCCAGCGCGGTGCAGCAGTTGGGCGAACGCAGCGTGGATATGGAGCGTAGCGCGCGCCAGTTCCTCGTGTTGAAGGATCCCTTGCTGCGCGACCGCTTCGAGTTGGCGCGCCGGGAATCGCTCACGGCGCTGCAGACGATCGCCGCGCTGCGTGCGCCGAGCGTGAGTGCGCTGGTCGAGGAGTGGCAAGCGGCCGCCGACGCGGCCGGAGCGAGCCTCACCGAGGACGGCCCCGCGGATTCAGCCATCGCCGCACTGGGCCGTGTGCCGCCGCTCAACGAGCAACTCGCCGGCGAGGTGCAGGCGCAACTCGGCCACCAGAGCCAGGCCCTGCTCGAGCAACTCGACGCGAACCGCGACAGGCTGGCCTGGCACGTGCTCGCCGCGATCATCGCGGCCTGCACCTTCGCCGCGCTCACGGGCTGGTGGCTGCTGCGCCCGATCAACCGCCTCGAGGCCGCCATCGAAGCGCTGGGCGAGAGTCGCTTCGACGAGCAGGTGGCGATTCCCGGCCCGGCCGACCTGCGCCGCGTCGGCCGCCGCCTGGACTGGTTGCGGCTGCGACTCGCCGATTTCGAGGCGAACCGCAATCGCGTGCTGCGCCATGTGTCGCATGAATTGAAGACACCGCTGGCATCCCTCCGCGAAGGAATTGCACTGCTCGAGGACGGAGTGGTCGGTGGGCTGAGCGGCGAGCAGCGTGAGGTGGTGGCAATCCTGCAGCACAACACGCACGCCCTGCAGGAACGGATCGAGGATCTGCTCGGTTACAACGCCGCGGTGTTCCATGCTCGGAACCTGCGCCGCCGCCCCGTGATGCTGCGTGCGCTGGCCGACTCGGTGATCGCGGAGCAGCAGCTGCCGATCCAGACACGCAATCTTAAGGTCGCATTGCATGGAGACCCGCCGCCGTTCAGCGCCGACCCCGACAAGTTGCGCATCGTGCTGGCGAATCTGCTCGCAAACGCGGTGTCCTTCAGCCCGCGCGATGGCGAGATCCGCCTGACGCTGAGCGTGCACCCTGGCTGGGTGCGCATCGACTGCCTCGACCAGGGACCGGGCGCCGCCGCCGAAGAGGCGGAGCGCATCTTCGACCCGTTTTTCCAGGGCTCACGCCAGCCCGAGGAACCGCGCCACGGGAGCGGACTCGGGCTGTCGATCGTGCGCGAGTTCGTCGTCGCCCACGGCGGACGCGTGGGACTGCAGCCGTCGGCAACAGGCGCCTATTTCAGGATCGAACTACCGAATGAGACTTGATTTCACCTCCGACCGCAGGCGCATTGCGGCACTGGTGCTGGTGTTGGCTGCGGCGCTGTCAGGCTGCACGACCGTGCGCAACGCGACGGCGGAGTTGCCTGCGCTGCCTCAGGTGCCGCCACTGCTCGGCAACGGCCAGGCCCAGGTGCGTAGCGCGCTCGCCTATCACGAAACGATCCGGGGAATGAACGCAGCCGAACTGGCGCGCGAACGCTCGGCACTGTCCGGTGCCGGCGCTGCCCCGCTGGCGCAGATGAAGCAGGCCATGCTGCTCAGCCATCCGCAGGGGAACAACAATCTGCAGCGTGCGCAGTCCTTGCTCGAGGCGATCAATGCGTCGGAAAAGGCGGACGCCACAGCGCTGCAGCCGCTCGCCCGTCTGCTGGCCGAGCAATTGCAGGAGCGCGTCCGCCTCGAGAACACCGCGGAACGCCTCACGCAACAGCTCGAACGCACCGGACAGCAGCTCAAGGATGCCCAGAGGCAAGGTGAACAGCTTCAGGAGAAGCTCGACGCATTGACCGAAATCGAACGCACGCTGCCGGCGCGCCCGTCCACGCCGACGCCGCCGCTGCCGTCATCGCGGGACAGGAGAAGCGAGAAATGAGGATACCCCCTTCCACGGCAGATGAAACCAGGACCGCGCCGGACGGCGCCCATCTGCTGGTCGTCGACGACGACGCCGACCTGCTGCGGCTGCTGTCGATGCGCCTGCGCGCGAGCGGGTATCGCGTCCGCACCGCCGAAAGCGCCGAGGCTGCGCTGGCCTGCCTGGCGGTGGAGCGCTTCGGCCTGGTGTTGAGCGACGTGCGCCTGCCCGACCGCGACGGACTGGAGCTGTTCGAGGAGATCCGCCAGACCTGGCCGGCGCTGCCGGTGATCCTGCTGACCGCGCACGGCACCATTCCCGACGCAGTGGAGGCGACCTCGCGCGGCGTGTTCGGTTATCTGACCAAGCCATTCGACAGCAAGACCTTGCTCGACAAGATCGCGCAGGCGCTGCAGATCGGCGGCGCGCCCCGTGCCTGCGAGGAGGGCAAGGCGGCCGCCGGCTGGCGCGACGCGATCATCAGCCACAGCAGCCGCATGGCGACGGTACTGGACGAGGCCCGGCTCGTCGCCGCCTCCGACGCGAGCGTGCTGATACGCGGCGACAGCGGCACCGGCAAGGAACTGCTGGCACGCGCGATCCATGACGCCAGCCCGCGCGCCGCCCGTCCCTTCATAGCGATCAATTGCGGCGCGATTCCCGAGCAACTGCTCGAATCGGAGCTCTTTGGCCACGTGAAGGGCGCCTTCACCGGTGCGGCGAGCGCACATACGGGCCTGTTTCAGGCCGCGGACGGGGGCACGGTGTTCCTCGACGAGATCGGCGACATGCCGCTCGCGCTGCAGGTGAAGCTGTTGCGGGTGCTGCAGGAGCGCGCCGTGCGCCCGGTCGGCGCAAGCCGTGCGCAGGAGATCGACGTGCGCATCCTCTCCGCGACGCACCGCGACCTTGAGGCCGCACTGGTCGCCGGAACCTTCCGCGAGGACCTGTTCTATCGCCTGAACGTCGTCAGCCTGATCCTGCCGACACTCGACGAGCGGCGCGAGGACATCCCGCTGCTGGCGAACCATTTCCTGCAGGGCCTCGCCCGCAAATACCACAAGCGGCTCCGCGGCTTCGCGCCCGAGGCACTCGAGGCGCTGACCACCGCGGCATGGCCGGGCAACATCCGACAACTGCAGAATGTGGTGGAACAGGCCAGCGCGCTCGCAACGACACCCTTGATCCCGCTTGCACTGGTCGAGCGCGCATTGCGCGGGCCGAGCATCGAGGCGCTGAGCTACGCCGAGGCGAAGATGCGCTTCGAACGCAATTACCTGATCCAGCTGCTGAAACTCACCGACGGCAACGTGTCCGATGCAGCCCGCCTCGCCGACCGCAACCGCACCGAGTTCTACCGCCTGCTGCAGCGACACTCGCTGACGCCCAGCCTGTTCCGCGGCGACACCGCCGACGTCGCTCGCGAGCGACAGCACGGATTCAATTAAATCAAAGACTTGCGGAGCCGCACGGATCTTCGTCGGGGAATCGCGACATTTTTCGGCGCCAGACGGCGAACCTGGCGCCCGGTGAGCTCGTCGCGACCCCGGAATGTCGGCCATGGCCGCGTCCGCAAGCGCTTTTTCGGGGGCTGGCACGGCATCTGCTGAGAGGAGTGCGAAGCGCGTCCACAGCCGCGCCAGCACAACTTGACTCTTCGCAGAAGGAGCCCCGACATGATCACCCGCAAGAACATCGTTTCCTTACTCACGACCAGCGCAATCGCATTCTGTGTCGGCACGCCCGCACGGGCTGAAGGCCTTGTGGCGGCGGCCCAGGCGACAGCGGCGGTGACGCGCGACGAGCATGATCACAACCTGCAGCGCGAGATCAAGACGGCGATCGGCGCGGACCCCGAGCTGAACACCGCTCACATCGCGGTATCGGCCCATGCGGGGCGCGTGACGCTGGCGGGGGTGGTGGCGAACGAGGAACAGCGCACCCGCGCGCAGCGTACAGTGCTGAATGTGCGCGGCGTGCGTCTGGTGGAGAACGCGCTGGAACTGGCGGAACGCTGAACGACGGCGCGCCGCCGGAGGCGAGATCCCCCGCCCGCTCAGGCGGTGCCGCCGACGGTCAGCCCGTCGAGGCGCAACGTGGGCTGGCCGACCCCCACCGGGACGCTCTGGCCATCCTTGCCGCAGGTGCCGACGCCCGGATCGAGCGCCATGTCGTTGCCGATCATCGACACGCGCGTGAGCGCATCGGGGCCGTTGCCGATCAGCGTCGCCCCCTTCACCGGGCGCGTGACCTTGCCGTTCTCGATGAGGTAGGCCTCGGCGGTCGAGAACACGAACTTGCCCGAGGTGATGTCGACCTGGCCGCCGCCGAAGTTCACGGCGTACAGGCCCTTCTTCACCGACTTGATAATCTCCTCGGGATCCTTGTCGCCGTTCAGCATGTAGGTGTTGGTCATGCGCGGCAGCGGCAGGTGGGCGAAGGATTCGCGCCGGCCGTTGCCGGTGGGTTTCACGCCCATGAGCCGCGCATTCATCGTGTCCTGCATGTAGCCGGTGAGGATGCCGTCCTCGATCAGCACGGTGCGCTCGGTGGGATTGCCCTCGTCGTCGATGGTCAGCGAACCGCGACGATCCGGCAGCGTGCCGTCATCGACGACGGTGACTCCCTTCGCCGCGACCTGCTGGCCCATGCGGCCGGAGAAGGCGGAACTGCCCTTGCGATTGAAGTCGCCCTCGAGGCCGTGGCCGATCGCCTCGTGCAACAGGATGCCGGGCCAGCCGGGGCCCAGGACGACGCTCATCGTGCCGGCCGGTGCGGGGCCGGCAGCGAGATTCACGCTCGCCTGATGCACCGCCGCGCGCGCGTACTCCTGCAGGCGCCCATCGTCGAAATAGCCGTAGTCGAAGCGCCCGCCACCGCCGGCGCTGCCCTGCTCGCGGTGGCCCTTGTCTTCCATAATCACCGTGACCGACACCCGCACGAGCGGACGCACGTCGGCCGCCATGTGGCCGTCGCTGCGCGCGACGAGCACCACTTCCCAGGAGCCGGCGATATGCGCCATGACCTGGGTGACGCGCGGATCCTCGCCGCGCGCGAAACCTTCGAGGCGCTCGAGGAGCTTCACCTTGGCAGTGTCGTCGAGCGAGGCGCGCGGATCCTCGCCGCGGTACAGGCGCGACTTGCCCGCATGCGGGGCGATCGCCACGCTGCGCCGGCCGCCCGCGTCGGCAATCGCGCGCGTCGCTTCGGCGGCCGCGGTGAGCGCCGGCAAGGAGATGTCGTCGGAGTAGGCGAAGGCGGTCTTCTCGCCGCTGATTGCGCGCACGCCGACGCCTTGCTCGATGTTGAAGCTGCCCGACTTGACGATGCCTTCCTCGAGGCTCCAGCCCTCCGATCGGTGGTACTGGAAGTACAGGTCGGCGTAGTCGAGGCGATGGCGCATCAGCTTGCGGAACACCTTCTCGAGTTCCGCCTCGCCCAGATCGTAGGGGTTGAGGAGGTAGCGGTCGGCGACCTTGAGGGGGTTCTGTGCTCGGCTCATTGTTCGTCCAGGTTGGGGTTGCCCGTCCGGTTCGACACGGGCAACGCGAATAAGGTCAAAAGGCGGGGCACATTCAGGCGTTCGCCGTCCCGAGGCAACGGTGGCGCAAGGCCGGCAGGCTCTCGCGCACCGCCGCGATGCGCGCAGGGTCGAGATCCGCCCACACGACGCCCGGCCCTTCGTCGCGGCACGCGAGGATTTCGCCCCAGGGGTCGGCGATCAGCGTGTGGCCCCAGGTCACACGGCCGCTCGGATGGCGCCCGCCTTGGGCCGGTGCCATCACGTAACACTGGTTCTCGATCGCGCGGGCGCGCAGCAGCACTTCCCAATGGTCGTGGCCCGTGGTGTATGTAAAGGCGGCCGGCAGGATGATGAGATCGACCGGCCCCATCGCGCGGAAGAGCTCCGGAAAGCGCAGGTCGTAACACACCGACAGCCCAGTGCGGCCGCACGGAGCCTCGAAGGTCACGACTTCGCGCCCGGCCTCGATCGTCGCCGCCTCGTCGTAGCGTTCCGTGCCTTTCTGGAAACCGAACAGGTGGATCTTGTCATAGCGCGCGACACGCTCGCCGCGGTCGTCGAACACCAGTGTCGAATTGCGCACCTTGGCGTCGGCATTCGCCACCAGCGGAATCGTGCCGCCGACGAGCCACACGCCATGGCGCGCGGCGGTCTCGCGCATGAAGTCCTGGATCGGCCCGCGGCCGTCGGCTTCGCGGATCGCCACCTTGACGGTCTCGTCGGCGGTGATCAACGGAAAATACTCGGGCAGGGCGACCAACTTCGCGCCCGCGGCCGCCGCCTCGGCGATCAGCTCGCCGGCGATGCGCAGGTTGTCGCCGACGTCGGGGCCCGAGACGGTCTGGATCGCGGCGATGCGTACGGGGGCGGAACGGTTCAAGCGGCTCACTCCTGCTTCGATGGGTCCGCCGCGCCGGAGCTCGTGGCGGAGAGTTTCTCGACTTTCGGATCGGCCCAGTTGCCGGTGATCGAATAACTGAACGCAAACATCTTTTCAATCGGATCGCTCAAGGCCTTCTGCGCGACGTAGGCCACGACGCCGGCGACCGGATTGATGAGACCGGCCGCGGTACCCAGCGCGACAGATTCGGCCAGCGTCGGCTGCACCCTCACGCGCAGGTCCTGCGTCTCGTCCTCGAGGTCGACCGAACCGCTCATTCGCACGCGCGCCGAAGGGCCGCGGATCTGCAGATCGTCGGTGCGCAATTGCCCCGAAGCGGCCTTGATGCTACCGGAAATGCTGTCGAAGGCGAATCCTTCGCTGAAAACGTCGCGAAAGTCCAGGGTGAGGCGCCGCGGGAGCGACTGCAGACTGAGCACGCCGAGCAGGCGTCCCATGCCGGGGTTGAGCTTGCGGAACTGACCGTCCTCGGCCTCGACCATCATTGTGCCGGTCAGCGAGGGATAGTGGATGCGCGTCGGCGCACCGCGCCAGGCGAGCTTGCCCGCCAGCACGGCCTTGCCGCCGCGCACGACCTCGCCGTAGCCGAGCCGGCTCGCGAGCTGGCCGATGTCACGCGCCTCCAGCCGGAAATCGAGGTCCGTCTGCGGCCGCGAGCCGGGACGCCACAGGCCGGAACCACCCAGCCTGCCGTCCGGATTGGCGAGGGAGACCGAATCGAGATGCCACATCCCGCTGCGGTTGCGCGCCTGCAATTCGAGGCGACCGAACTCGATGCCGCGCAGCGAGAAGCGCTCGACGACGACATCGAGCGCCGGCAGGCGGCGCGGCGGCTCTTCCGTGTCGGCCGCCCCCTCTGCCGCATCGGTGGCTTCCGTCGCGGCGTCGTGGCCAGCGCCAAGCACGAGCCGCTTCAGCCGCGCACGCAGGGTGCCGTCACCGCCTTCCCGCCAGTCAAACTCGCCCTCGGCCTCGCGGCTCTCGATACGCCCCTTCCAGCCGCCCTCGTCGGAACGCACGCTGAGGTGCGCATCGCCCAGCCCGTGACCGAAACCCGTCAGGCGCTTCGCGCGCAGGTCTACCGCGGAGACGGCGACCGGGCGCCCCCCCGCAGCATCCTTCTGCTCGCCCGCAGCGGCGGCATCGAGCACCTTGCGCCAGGCATCGATGTCGAGTTCGTCGAGCTTGGCGGCAATCGCAAAACCGGATTCCCCGGCTGGAACGCCGGCATGCACGCCGACGCCGCCGCGCGCTGCTCCCCAGGCATCGCCTTCGCGACGGCGCTCCAGCCGCAGTTCGCCACGCCCTTCAAGCGCAACACCCAGGCTCTCTGACTTGCCGTTGGCGGGGAAGTCCAGCGTCACGCGCAGTGGCCATGCAGCCGTCGCGCTCTTGTTCAGAGGCTCGGGCAGGCTCGACGCGACGCCCGCCAGCATGGAATCGACCTCCACACGCGTGCCCTGCGAGCGCACATCGATCTTGGCCTGCCACTCCGCGCTGCCGGAAAGGTGATCGAGACCGGGCCAATCGTGCGCCTCGCGCACGGCCTGCACCTTGAGCCCACCGCGGGTGTCGAACACCACGCCTCCGTCTTTCGAAGTGCTCGCCATGAGCTGCATCGGTTCGCCGTACAGGCGGGCACGTGCCTCGGGGATCGCCAGGTCGTTCTCGGTGAAGCGCACGACGCCCGCCGCCTCCGTCAGCGGCGGCAGCCCCTCCACCACCGCGAGGCGATTGGCTGCGAAACGGTATTCGCCCTTCACGGTGCTCGCATCGAAATTGCGCAGCGGCAGCACCAGCTTCAGGTCGAGCGCGCCCGTGCCTTCGGCTCGCATTGCATCGGTGAATCCGTTGATGCGCCGCGACACCGGGCTCTCGGAGACGAAGCGCAGGAAATCCGCCGTCGGTCCGGATGCGCGACCATGGATGCTCATGATTTCGCCGCCGGGGGCGTCGAGATCGGGCACGTCGGCGACCACCTTGGCGAGCGCAACACCGAAGATGCGCGCGCGATCGGCGGTGATGCGCATGCCCGGCCCCTCGAAGCGCACCTCGCCGTCGATGTCGGTGATCGACGGCCACCCTTCCGCATAGTCCAGCCGCGCGCCGAACACGCGCGTGGTCACGAGGAACTCACCCGACTTACGGTCGCGGAAGGGGAAATCGTCGAGATTGCCCCGCAGGCGCAGCCGCGCATCCGGCACTCGCCCGCCGACGATTCCGTGCCGCAACCAGGTCCGCGTCTCGTCATTCACGACGTGCGGCAGGTAGCGCCACACCGCACCGCTCTCGGCACGCGTCAGGCGGGCGCTCAGGTCGATCTCGCCCGCGCCCTCGGCAGCGGGCCAGTAGCGCCCGGAGGCCGTACCGGTCGCATCGGGGTTCTCGAAGCTCGCGCTGTCGAGCGCGATCTCGAGACGGCCGCCGGATTGTGTCCAGCGCCCGTCCGCACGCAGGCTCGAAAAGCCGATGTGCGATTCGGGGAACACCGCCGGCAATTCCAGCGCGGCATTCTGGCCGGCGATGCGGAAGCGTCCGCCGCGCTCGTCGCCCTCGATCTCGCCGGACATGCCCGCGAGCCCCGGAAGCACCCCCTGCGGATTGAGCCCGATGCCGTCGAAACGCGCACGGAGCTTCCATGTCTCGAGCTGCTCGGGCGGGCCGCGCCACTCGAGACGCAGGTCATCGAGGGTGCCCTGCGGCGCGAACGCGCCAAGACGCTCGCGCACCGCAGGGTCGAAAGGCAGGTGCGCCGCGAGCTCGCTGAGCACGCGGAAATCGAGGCGACCGCTGGTGAATTCTCCGCCGTCGGGCGTGCCGTCATCGGTACCGTGCAACCTCAGGTCCATGTCCGTCGGCGCCACCACAAGGCCATCGACTGTCGCCAACTCCAGTCCACGCGCGGAAAACTCCATGCCATCGGTCGTGCGCCGCCCCGACAGGCGCCCACGCACACCCGCGAGCTCCAGCACCGGCAAGTCGTCGCCGAGACGCGTATTCACGTCGTCGAGCGCGAGATCGACCGCCAGCGAATCGATACCGCCCCTGTCGACGCCCACCCAGGCACGCACCCCGCCCTCCCCCGCGAGCGCCACCGGATAGTCGATCCAGGTCCGCCAGCCGCCCAGGCTCGCCTCGTCCGCGACCAGGTACAGCTGTCCCGCCCAGGACGACCGATCGGCCGGCGTGCGGCTCTCCAGGTCACCGCGCACCTCGACCATCGGCGCGAGCTCGGCCGGTGCGTGTGCCTGCAATGCGAACTGGTAGCGCGGTCCTCTGCGCAACAGGCGGAACTGCACCCCAGCGAGATTGAGCTCGGGGGCGCCGCGCAGCGCGTCGGTCCAGCCGACGTTCGCATCGCGCACGACGATCTCACGCTGCGCGAACAGCCAGTCCGCCAGCGTCCCGTCCGCACTCGCCTCCGGGTCGATGCGCACGCCCGCAACGTAGATCGCGCCATCGACCTCGCGGCGCATGGCAAGCACCGGCCCCTTCAGCTCGATGCGATGGAAGTGCGGCTCGGCGCGCAGCAGCGAGGACCACGACAAAGTCGCGTCCACGCTTTCCAGGCGCAGCGCCGACCGTCCCGAGGAGTCCTTCAGTTCGAAGCCGGCCAGATGAAGGCGCGGGCGCAAACCCGACAGATCGGCGGAAAGATTCTCGATCGACACCGGCAGACCGGCCGCGGCCGAAATTGCGCTCGCCACCTCCGCACGGAACTCGCCCACGCGCGGCACCAGCACCTCGCGCACGAGCAGGAATCCCGCCCCCGCGACGAACCACGCCACCAGCAAGGCAACCGACAGCACGCGCCACAGGCGGCCGCGGCGCGCGGTCGCGACAATGCTGCGGACGTCAGGAAGATGGGTGTGAGGAGCGTTCATCGGCAATAAGGCGGAAGCGGCGCCGCAAGACGACTGAATGCGGACCGGCTTCGATACAATCCAGTCTGCATCCTGAGCGTCGGCACCAGCTCAAGCGTCCGGGGAACCGCGCATTCTATCAACGATCCTGAGCTCGCCTCCCATGTCCGAGACATCCAAGCAGCCCTCCGAAGCAATTTCTTACGCCATCACGCTGTCGCGCTACCTCCAGCGCATGCTCGACAGCCGCGGCTGGCTTGCCGAACGGCTCACTGCCTCGCTGGACCGGCCGCTCGATGCCGACGCGATGCAGGCCTTCATGACCGCATCCGGCCTCGACGATACCCGCCTGCGCGGCACGCTGCGCAACCTGCGCACCTGGGTCATGTGCCACCTCATCGTGCGCGACCTCAACCGCATGGCCGACCTCGCCGAAGTCACGGAGACCATGACCGTGCTCGCCGAAGTCACCATCCGCGCCGCCCACGACGTGCTGCGCGAGGCCCTGGTGCAGCGCTACGGCGCGCCGGTGTCGCAGACCGGCTGGGAGCAGGAATTGCTCGTCGTCGGCATGGGCAAGCTCGGCGGACGCGAACTCAACGTCTCTTCTGACATCGACCTGATCTTCATCTATCCCGAGGACGGCGAAACCGGCGGCGCGAAGGTCATCAGCAACTTCGAATTCTTCGAGCGCCTCGGCAAGCAGCTCATCCAGGCGCTGGCCGAAATCACCGAGCACGGCCAGGTCTTCCGCGTCGACATGCGCCTGCGCCCGAATGGCGACTCCGGGCCGCTGGTGTGCTCCTTCGACATGCTGGAGAACTACTTCATCACGCAGGGGCGCGAATGGGAGCGCTATGCGTGGATCAAGGCGCGCGTGCTCGGCGGCGAACGTTTCGAGGAGCTGGAGAAGATCGCCCGCCCCTTCATCTTCCGCAAGTATCTCGACTTCGGCGCCATCAACGCGATGCGCGACCTGCACACGCAAATCCGCCGCGAAGTCGCGCGCCGCGACCGCGCCAACAACATCAAGCTCGGCCCCGGCGGCATCCGCGAGATCGAGTTCATCGCTCAGGTCTTCCAGATCATCCGCGGCGGGCGCGAGACGCAGCTGCAGATCCGCCCGACGCTCAAGGTGCTCGCGCGGCTCGGCGAGCGCGGCTTCCTCGCCCCCGAGGCGGTTGCCGAGCTCGGCGAAGCCTACGAATTCCTGCGCCGCCTTGAACACCGCCTGCAGTACCTCGACGATGCGCAGACGCACGACCTGCCCGGCAACGATGAAGACCGCGCACGCATCGCGCAGGCGATGGACTTCCCCGACTTCGCCACCCTGCTCGAGGTCCTCGACCGCTACCGCGCGATGGTGAGCCGCCACTTCGAGCACGTCTTCGGCGACCCGGCGGAGGAAGGCCACACGCTGGACAGCATGTGGGCCTCGGCGGGCGACGCCGGCCAGGCCGAAGCCACGCTCGCCAAGCTGGGCTACCGCGACCCGCCCGCCGCCGCACGCCGCCTCGCCGCGATCCGCAGCGGCAACCGCTACCAGCAGCTGCCCAACCACATCCGCAGTCGCCTCGACGCGCTGATCCCTCGCGTCATCGAAGCCGCCGCCAACACCTCGGGCGCCGACGAGACGCTCGGCCGCTGCCTCGATCTGCTCGAGTCGATCAGCCGCCGCGGCGCCTATCTCGCGCTGCTGCAGCAGTATCCGCAGGCGCTGCGCCGCGTCGCCGACCTCATGAACGCGTCGCGCTGGGCCGCGCAGTTCCTCATCCGCCACCCCATCCTGCTCGACGAGCTGCTCGACGCGCGCGTGCTGCAGACGGCACCCGACTGGGCGGCGCTGCGCCGGCAGATCGCCGAGGCCGTCGACGCGGTCGAACCCGACATGGAACGGCAGATGGACCTGATGCGCGAACAGCACCACGCGCTCGTGTTCCGGCTGCTGATGCAGGACATCGCCGGCATGCTCACGGTCGAGAAGCTCGCCGACCACCTCTCGGCGCTCGCCGACATGATGGTGGACCTGAGCATCCCGACGATCTGGCGCAAGATCAAGATCCGCCACCGCGACGTACCGAAATTCGCCGTGATCGCCTACGGCAAGCTCGGCGGCAAGGAACTCGGCTACGCGAGCGACCTCGACCTCGTGTACCTGCACGACGACGACGCGCCCGAAGCGCCCGAGGTGTACACCCGCCTAGGCCAGCGCCTGAACACCTGGCTCTCCAGCCAGACGGCCGCGGGCATCATGTTCGAGACTGACCTGCGCCTGCGCCCCAACGGCGAGTCCGGCATGCTGGTGTGCTCGCTCGACTCTTTCCGCGAGTACCAGCTCGAATCCGCCTGGGTGTGGGAGCACCAGGCGCTCACGCGCGCGCGCTTCGCTGCCGGTGACGCCGCACTCGGCGACGCCTTCGAGCGCATCCGCTGCGAAGTCCTGCGCCAGCCGCGCGAACTCGACAAGCTGCGCGCGGACGTGCTGGAGATGCGCCACAAGATGCGCGACGCGCACGCGGGCAAGAGCGAACTCTTCGATCTCAAGCACGATTTCGGCGGCCTCATCGACGTCGAGTTCCTCGTCCAGTACCTCGTGCTCGGACATGCGCACCAGTACCCCGAGCTCACCGGCAACCTCGGCAACATCGCGCTGCTGCGCATCGCCGGCGACCTCGGCCTCATCCCCGCCGGCCTCGCCGGGCGCTGCGGCGACAGCTACCGCATGTTCCGCCACCTGCAGCATCGCCAACGCCTCAACGACCTGCCCTCCCGCGTCCAACCGCTGGAAGTCGCATTCGCGCGCGAATCCGTGCGCCGGCTGTGGCAGCTGGTGCTCGGCGAAGACTGACACAGGGTATGCCGCGAGGATGCAGAAATGCGCGCTGAAATATTTCAGTCCGGATTTCCGTGCATGACGCGAACGTAGCGCACGACTAGAATCAAGCCCCTTCCACCGGGTGAACGAGCCTCATGAGCCAGGAAATCGAACTCAAACTCGCGCTGCCCCCCAAGTCCCTAGCGGCGCTGAAGCGCCACCCGCTGGTGGCCGGCGCCGCCCGCCAGGGGAACACGAAGACGCTCGACAACACCTACTTCGACACCCCGGACCTGCGCCTCCAGGCCCGCAGGATTGCCCTGCGCACCCGCAAGCAGGGGCGCGTCGAACTGCAGACCGTGAAGTGCGCGGCCGAATCCACGGCCGGCCTCACGAGCCGGCCCGAGTGGGAGCAGCCCTTTTCCGGCAGCTTCGACTTCAGCGCCGTCGATGCCCCCAGGGTGCGCAAGCTCCTCACACGCCACGCATCGGCACTCGTCCCCGTCTTCTCGACCCGCTTCCGGCGCGAAACGCGCCTGTATGCGCCCGACGACAAGGTGCGCATCCTGATGATGATGGACACCGGCGAAGTCGTCGCCGGCGACCGGCGGGCACCGATCAGCGAACTCGAGCTCGAACTCGTTGCCGGCGAACCGCTCGACCTGCTCCTGCTCGCCTGCCGCCTCGCTGCCGACAACCCGCTGATGCCCAGCGACATCAGCAAGGCCGAACGCGGCTACGCCCTGCACCTCGGCACGCGGCCCGAACCCGCACGCTCCGAGCCGTCTGCGATCCGCAGCGACGAATCGCCGCTCGCGGCCTTCCGCTCCCTCGCCTACGCCTGCCTGCGCCAGTGGCAGGCCAACGCCGTCGGCGCCACCGAGGACGGGGCGCCCGAATTCATCCACCAGCTGCGCGTCGCCCTGCGGCGCCTGCGCACGCTGTTGAGCCTCTTTGCGCCGATCCTGCCGCCCGAATTCGTCGAGCACTGGCGCGCGCGCCTTGGCGAAAACGCCCGCGCCTTTGCCGAAGCCCGCGATCTGGACGTCCTGTACGAAGAAATCCTCGCCCCGGTGGCCACCGACGAGGCCGAACACAGCGGACGGGAAGCCGATTCCGTCATCGCGCTGGCCGAACGCATCCGCAGCGAACGCGAGCGTGCGCGCAGCGAATCCCTGCATGCGCTCGACCCCGCCGCCCAGGGCCGCCTCATGATCGGGTTGACCGCGGCGCTGCATGCCCTGCCGGACGACCGCGCCGAGGCCGACCGCGCCCTCGCCGACTTCGCCGTCCGCGAACTGGAGCGCCTGCGCAAGAAGGTCCGGCGCCGGCATGCCGCCGCTGCCGACCGCAGCCGTACGCACCTGCACGCGCTGCGCATCGCCCTCAAGCGCCTGCGCTACGCGCTCGAGTTCTTCGCCCCGCTGTTGCCGGCCAAGCCCACCCGCCGCTACGTCGCGACCATCGTCCGCGCCCAGAACGCGCTCGGCTTCGTACACGACGTCGATGTCGCCCGCACCCGCCTCGTCCACTTCGCCGGTGACGATGCGCAGCTGGGCGCTGCGGTCGCCTTCGTGTGCGGCTGGCACGGCCCCGGCTACGCCCGCCTCGGCCGCCGCGCGCTGCGCGACGTCGCACGCCTGCTGCGCGAGGACGCCCCCTGGGCAGCGGCACGCGACTGAACCGTCATCGCACGGCAACACGCGCCCCATAGGCTATCGCAGCTTTGGACAGGGAGGACACGATGGACCTGCTGCTGTGGCGCCATGCCGAAGCGGTCGAAGGCAGCCCCGACCACGCACGCGAACTTACCGAACGCGGCCTGCGCCAGGCGCGGCAAATGGCGGACTGGCTGGAGGTGCGCCGCCCCAAGCGCCTGCGCGTGCTCGTCAGTCCCACGGTACGCACGCGCCAGACTGCCGCGGCCTTCACCGACCGATTCGAGATCGTCCCCACGCTGGGCCCCGAAGGCGGCGTCGCCGACCTGCTCGCCGCCACCGGCTGGCCCGACTCGGCCGGCCCCTGCCTGGTCATCGGCCATCAGCCCGCACTCGGCCGCATGGCCGCCCTGCTTCTCGCGGGCGAAGAAGCAGACTGGACGGTCAAAAAAGGCGCATTATGGTGGTTCAGCAACCGCGTGCGCGACGGCGAAACCCAGACCGTGCTGCGCGCCGTCGTCCCGCCCGATCTCGCCTGAAGGCAGCCGGGGCGGGGCCGCGGCGGCGCGTAAATATTTGTACGCGGCGCAGCTTCGCGCCAGCACGCTTGCCGTAAGATTCGCCCTGCGACAACGGCGCAGCCCGCCCGCGCCTTCCGCTCAACTCGTCCGGGCATCCACTGATGAATACTACCGTTACCGCCAACGGCACCAAGCGCGTCATCGACGGCGTGGAACGCGTGTTCTACGACGGCTACTGGATCAAGGCCTACGATCCTCCGGCCGATTCGCTGCGCATGAAGCGGCAGCTGATCGAGGGGCTCACGCGACGCCTCTTCAACCACGTCGAACACGGCATCAACATTCCCGGCAAGCGCCTCGCCGAAGCGCGCGCGTCCTACAACACCGAGCTGGACCCGGAACGCAAGCGCGTCAAGGGTGCGATGCTCGCCGGCGCGCTGTTCAACCGCGCCACCGACATCTTCACCAAGCTGATGGAGATGCAGGAGCTCGGCATCGAGATCCAGACCGACAACGCGCTGATGCGCGAATGCGGGTTCTGCCTGCAGGAGGCGCTCAACCTCGGCAAGCTCGTGCGCCACCGCAGCGGCGAGGAAGGCATCGACGAACTGTGGGGCGAACCCTTCCGCGCATTCTCGATCCCCATCGAAGCCTTCTACGACAGCCGCTACATCAAGATCTCGCAGACGTTGCGCGACATCGACCGCATCGGCGGAGTGATGGTGGAGACCTTCGCCGGCTCGCGCTTCTTCGAAGGCATCGAGGATCCCACGCTGCGCTTCACCGACGCCGCAAAGGTCAAGTGCGAGACCCTGCGTACCGACCCGGCGATCTTCGACGTGTGGTCCGACTTCGCCGTGGCGGCGGAAAGGCTTGCCACTGTCTCGCCGCGCCTGGCCGGCGCGACCGCCCCCGAAGACCTGCAGCTTGCCATCGACGGCGTGGCCCTCATCGTGCAGGGCCGCGACCTGGTCAGCTACATCACCCGCGCGCGCGTGCCCATGCCCAAGAGCACGCTCGAATACGTGGAACGCTGCGAACACTGGCGCCGCGGCCTCTGTCTGCGCCTGCACCCCTCGCTGGTCGCCCCCTGAGCGCGTCGGCCACGACCGCCCTCCACAACGCGCCGCACTGCGGCCGGAATCCGCATCCGATGAAAAAGACCGACCTCGAAAAACTCAACGGCCTCAAGATCCGCAGCCGCATGAAGAATACCGACACTCCCGACCGCTTTGCTAAAGCGTCGGGCGGGGCCAATGCAGGCGCCGGCGTCAATCCCCTCGTCGCAAAGTTGCTCAAGAAAGGCCTCGACGACAAAGGCGACGCGTAAACGGCGACGCCCGGACGGCGATCGGCACCGTCCGGGCGTCCGCGAACTGCCACCGGGCGTCGGCTCAGACGATCACGCCACCGCCCAGGCACACCTTCGATTCATACACGACGACGCTCTGCCCCGGCGTGAGCGCCCACTGGGGCTGGGCGAACACGATCTGCGCACGGCCGTCGCCCAGAGCGTCGATCTCGCACGGCATGTCCGGAGTGCGATAGCGCGGCTTGGCCGTATACACCCAGTGGGTGTGCGGGTCGCCCCCCGAGATCCAGTTGAGCTCCGTCGCCGTCAGGCTGTTCCGCAGCAGCGCCGGATGTTCGTGTCCCTGCACCACGTAGAGCACGTTCGCCTTCACGTCCTTCGCGGCCACGTACCAGGCGTCGTGCTCGCCCGCCTCGTCCTGTTTGCCCTTGATGCCGCCGATGTGCAGTCCCTTCCGCTGGCCGATGGTGTGGTACATCAGCCCCTGGTGCTCGCCGAGCACACGCCCGTCGTCCAGGTTGCGGATCTCGCCCGGCTTCGTCGGCAGATAGCGCATCAGGAACTCGCGGAACGGCCGCTCGCCGATGAAGCAGATGCCCGTCGAGTCCTTCTTCTCGGCGACATGCAGGCCCGCATCGGCCGCGATTCGCCGCACCTCGCGCTTGTACAGGCCACCCAGCGGGAACAGCGTCTTCGCGAGCTGCTCCTGCGTCAGGCGATAGAGGAAATAGCTCTGGTCCTTGGTACCATCCTCGGCCTTCAGGAGCTGGTATTCGGTGCGCCCGTCATTGACCCACTCGCGCACGCCCGCATAGTGCCCCGTCGCGATCTTGTCCGCGCCAAGCTGCATCGCGTGGTCGAGGAAGCAGCGGAACTTGATCTCCGAGTTGCACAGGATGTCCGGATTGGGCGTACGCCCCGCCTCGTATTCGCGCAGGAAATCGGCAAACACGCGGTCCTTGTACTCTGCCGAGAAGTTCACGACCTCGAGGTCGATGCCGATCACGTCGCACACCGACGCGACATCCACGAGATCCTGACGCGTCGAGCAGTACTCGTCGTCGTCATCGTCTTCCCAGTTCTTCATGAACAGGCCGGTCACCTGATAGCCCTGCTGCTTGAGCAGCAGGGCGGTCACCGAGGAATCCACGCCGCCGGACATGCCGACGACCACCCTCATCCCGTTCGGGTCCTTCTTATTGGACATTCGGTCCTTCTCCATTCAGCCATTCCGCCAGCGGCAGCACCACCGCCGGCTCGCCATGATCCACAAACCAGCTGTCGACCGCAAAGCGTGCGCCCGGATTGTGCCCCGGCACGGGTGCCGGCTCCAGCCCCGCGGGGGCGGCGACAGCCGGCGCGATGTCGGCCAGCACTTCCCCGCACTCGCACAGCGCCAGCATCGGCGCGACATAGTCGGGAACGACCGTTCGCTCAGCCGGGACGGCAGCCACCGCCACCGGACCATCTACCTCCTCGATGGCCGCGGAAAAGTGCTGCAGCACCAGCCAGGGCGCACGCCGCTCGATCGGCAGTACGCGATGAAAACGCAGCCAGCCGCGCCCGGCCATCAGCTCGAGAAAATGCGTCGTCGTGGTCGAGTGGTCAATGCAGTCCATGCGCCCCGTGACGCCCTCATCGAGAAAATTGCCCCCGCGGTCCGCTGCGATCGGCGTCTGCCCTGCGGCAAGCTGCTGCATCATGCCGACCGCCCGGGCAATCGCGGCACGTTCCGAGTCCGCATCCAGGGCCTGCGCCAGCACGGCCGCCACCTCGGCGAGCCCGTCCTCCTCCAGCACCACCTCGACCCGCGTCGCGCAACCGTAGTTGAAACACACTTCGAGCGCGGCTGCCCCGCGTGCCGGCGACAGCCAGCCGACGAGGCAGGCGGACAGGCAGGTGAGAAGCGCGGCACGCATCGCGTCGGCGTTCAGCCCGGATAATGCCGGATCAGCTCGAGCGTGTAGCGCCGTCCCGCGATCCAGTCATCCACGCACTGCAGCACCAGCGGATTGCGGTGTCGCGCACGGCAGTCGAGCAACTCGTCGCGCGTCATCCACAACGCCCGCACGATGCCGGCATCGAGCGCGCGCCCAGCCTCCTCCTCGCCTACCGTGCCGCCAAACGCAAAACGCAGGTAGGTGATGCCGCCCTGCGGCACCGGCCACTGATAGATCCCCACCACATACTCGGGAACGAAGCGATGCGCCGTTTCCTCCAGCGTCTCACGCGCCGCGGCCGCCACCAGCGACTCTCCCGCCTCGAGGTGGCCGGCAGGTTGATTGAAGCGCAGCCCGTCCGCGGTTTCCTCCTCGACCACCAGGAAACGCCCCTCGCGCTCGATCACCGATGCCACGGTGACATTCGGCTTCCACACTCTTTCCATTGCAGCCATCGCAGGCAAAAAGACGATATTAACGCGCCCGGCGGGCACGACGCTCGAAAGTGCAAGCGGAAGCATCCCGTGGAACGTGCACACAAGAGGCTGGGAAGCATTATTATTCAGGGCTCTCCGCATCAAACCAAGAAGAAGATCGTGCGAAGGAGACAGCTCGTCCGAACAAGACCAACTCAAACGATCATGACACCCACACTCGCTGGCATTCCCGTCGATTTCATCCTGTTCGCGCTCACCCTGCTCGGCGTGGCGCTGTTCCACCACTACACCCTGTACGTCGCGCTGACCGGCTTCGCCGTCATCAGCCTCTACAAGATCGTCTTCACCGGTTTCGCAACGGGCGCCGGCGTGGCCGGCTGGCTGGGTCACCTCGGCCATGAATGGGTCACCTTCGCCAACCTGTTCTGCCTGCTGATGGGTTTCGCGATCCTCGCGCGGCACTTCGAAAAGAGCCACGTGCCGGTGATCCTGCCGAAGTTCCTGCCGCACGACTGGAAGGGCCCCTTCGCCCTGCTGGTAATGATCTTCTTCATTTCCGCGATCCTTGACAACATCGCCGCGGCCCTCATCGGCGGCGCGATGGCACATCAGCTCTTCCGTGCCAAGGTGCACATCGGCTACCTTGCGGCCATCGTCGCGGCCTCCAACGCGGGCGGCGCCGGCTCCGTGGTCGGCGACACCACCACGACAATGATGTGGATCGCCGGCATCTCGCCGCTCGCCGTGCTCGAAGCCGCCCTCGGCGCGGGGGTCGCCCTGTGCATCTTCGGCTTCTTCGCCGCGAAGCAGCAGCACGCCTGGTCGCCGATCAACAAGCACGCGCATGACCACACCCGCATCGACTGGGGCCGCATCTTCATCGTCATGACGATGCTGGGCCTCGCGATCGGCACCAACGTCACCATCAACGTCGCCGCCCCGTCCATCGCCAGCAGTTTCCCCTTCATCGGCGTCGCCGTGTGGGTCGCAATCCTGCTGACCGCCGGACTGCGCCGCCACGACTGGGAAATCCTGCCGGAAACGGCCAAGGGTTCGATCTTCCTGCTATCGCTGGTGGGCTGCGCATCGATGATGCCTGTGAACGAGCTGCCGCCCGCCTCGTGGATGAGCGCGCTCGCGCTGGGCTTCGTTTCGGCCGTGTTCGACAATATCCCGCTCACCGCGCTGGCAATCCGCCAGGGCGCCTACGACTGGGGCTTCCTCGCCTATGCGGTCGGCTTCGGCGGCTCAATGATGTGGTTCGGCTCGTCGGCCGGCGTCGCCCTCTCGAACATGTACCCCGAGGCCCGCTCGGCCGTCCTGTGGCTGCGCAAGGGCTGGCACGTGCCGGTCGCCTACGTCGCCGGTTTCGTCGCGATGATGGTCTTCGTCGGCTGGCATCCGCAGTAAGCCGCCGCACCCGCGCATCCCGGCATTCCCGCCGGGATTGCGCTAAAATCGCGAATTCGTTCCGCCCTCCGGGGCGGATCCCCCCTGAATACAATTCCGCTGGAGAATCCCACCATGTCCATGGCTGACCGCGACGGTTTCATCTGGCAGGACGGAAAACTCGTGCCGTGGCGCGAGGCGACCACGCACGTCCTGACCCACTCCCTGCATTACGGCCTGTCCGTATTCGAGGGTGTTCGCGCGTACAACACGGCCAAGGGCACCGCGATCTTCCGCCTCCCCGAGCACACCCAGCGCCTGATCAACTCCGCCAAGATCTACATGATGGACATTCCTTTTTCCAAGGAAGAACTCATGGAAGCCCAGCTGGAAGTCGTGCGCGTCAACAAGCTCGAATCCTGCTACCTGCGCCCGATCGCCTTCTACGGCTCGGAGAAGATGGGCATCTCGACGCGCGGCGCGCGCGTGCACGTCGCCATCGCCGCCTGGCCGTGGGGCGCCTACCTCGGCGAGGAAGGCCTCGAGAAGGGCATCCGCGTGAAGACCTCATCCTTCGCGCGCCAGCACGTCAACGTCACCATGGCGCGCGCCAAGCTCGCCAGCACCTACGCCAACTCCATCCTCGCCAACCTCGAAGTCACGCAGGACGGCTATGACGAAGCGCTGCTGCTCGACACCCAGGGCTTCGTCGCCGAAGGCGCGGGCGAGAACCTCTTCGTCATCAAGGACGGCGTGGTCTATGAACCGGAGATCGCATCGGCGCTGACCGGCATCACGCGCGACTCGGTGATCAACATCGTCCGCGAACTGGGCCTGCGCTTCGAATCCCGCCGCATGACGCGCGACGACATCTACATCGCCGACGAAGCCTTCTTCACTGGCACCGCGGCCGAAGTCACCCCGATCCGCGAGCTCGACAACCGCACGATCGGCGCCGGCAAACGCGGCCCGATCACCGAGAAGATCCAGGCGCGCTTCTTCGACATCGTGAACGGTCGCGCCCCCGAATACGAGCGCTGGCTCTCTTTCATCTGAGGACGCATCCGCCATGGCCGACAACCAGGACAAGACCCAAACCATCGCCGTCACCGCACACGACCTGCCGCTGCACTGTCCGCGCCCCGACGCGCCGCTGTGGGCCCGCCACCCGCGCGTCTTCCTCGACGTGCTGGCCGAAGGCGAAGCGGTCTGCCCGTACTGCAGCACGAAGTACGTGTTCACCGGCGAGCGCCCGAAGGGTCATCACTGATCCTGCGGCACGCATCAAACGAAAATGGGGGCAGCGATGCCCCCATCGCTTTTCCGAACCCGCCCACCGTCAGAGCCGGCAGAACGTGAGCAAACCCGTCTACACCACCGCCCTGGAGGCCGAAGCCGCCTTCTACGACGCACTTGCGCGCTCGGACCTGGACGCGATGATGCAGGTGTGGTCCGAAGACGATGAAGTCGTATGCATCCACCCGGACGGCGCCCGCCTCGTCGGCCTGCGCGCCGTGCACGAGTCATGGCGCCAGCTGTTCGCCGGCGGCACGCGTCTCGCAGTCAGCGTCTCGCAGCGTATCGTCGCCGGCAACTCCCTGCTCGCGACGCACAACGTCATCGAACACGTTGCCCTGCCGGGCGACGAGCGCATGCCCCCGCCGATGATCGCAACCAACATCTACGCGAGCGGCCCGCGCGGGTGGAAGATGATCATGCACCACGCCTCGCCGGCCCTCGAAATGCAGCACGCCGTCACCCATGACGGACCGCGCATCGTGCATTGACGCAATCGATGCGGCGCCGCAACATGCGCTTATGTTTTTTCGGCCGCACCGAAACACCTGATTCACCCATCTGCGCTATCCTGCGCACCTCGGCGGCCCCGACGCACGCAAGCGTCCGACCGCGCCTCGAACCCAATCTCTGCACACGAACAGGGCGAACATGACCTCGACCTCCTACACCGTCCCGGCAGCTGAAATCTTCAAGGCCTACGACATCCGCGGCATCGTCGATCGCACTCTCACTGCCGACGCCGTGCGCGCCATCGGCCACGCCCTCGGCTCCGAAGCCGTGGCCCGCCGCCAGCGCGCGATCGCCGTCGGCCGTGACGGCCGCCTCTCCGGCCCCGAACTGGCCGGCGCACTCTCCGACGGCATCCGCGCCGCGGGCGTCGACGTCGTCGACATCGGCTGCGTGCCCACCCCGCTCACCTACTTCGCCGCCTACCAACTCGGCACCGACTCCTGCGTCAGCGTCACCGGCAGCCACAACCCGCCCGACTACAACGGCCTGAAGATGGTACTCGGCGGCCAGACCCTCTACGGCCCCCTGATCCAGGACCTGCGCCGCCGCATCGCCGACAACGACCTCGTCCACGGCGCCGGCCAGCTGCGCCAGGAAAACGTCATCGGCGCCTACCTGGAGCGCATCGTCTCCGACGTCAAGCTCGCCCGCCCGATGAAGATCGTCGTCGACTGCGGCAACGGCGTCGCCGGCGCGGTCGCGCCCGAACTCTTCCGCCGCCTCGGCTGCGAAATCGTCGAACTCTTCTGCGAAGTCGACGGCACCTTCCCGAACCACCACCCCGATCCGTCCAAGCCGGAAAACCTTCAGGACGTGATCCGCGCCCTGAAGGAAACCGACGCCGAACTCGGCCTCGCCTTCGACGGCGACGGCGACCGCCTCGGCGTCGTCACCAAGGACGGCGAGATTATCTTCCCCGACCGCCAGCTCATGCTGTTCGCGGCCGACGTGCTGTCGCGCGTGCCGGGCGGCGAGATCATCTACGACGTCAAATGCACGCGCAACCTCGCCGGCTGGGTGCGCCAGAACGGCGGCAAGCCGACGATGTGGCAGACGGGCCATGCCCTCGTGAAAGCCAAGCTCAAGGAAACCGGCGCCCCGCTCGCCGGCGAGATGAGCGGCCACGTGTTCTTCAAGGAACGCTGGTTCGGCTTCGACGACGGCCTATACGCCGGCGCCCGCCTGCTCGAGATCCTGTCTCGCCACGCCGACCCCAGCGCCGTGCTGAAAGGCCTGCCCGACGCGGTCAGCACGCCCGAACTCAACATTAAGATGGCCGAGGGCGAGCCCTTCGAACTCGTGCGCCGCCTCAAGGATACGGCCCGCTTCGACGGCGCCACCGAGGTCATCACCCTCGACGGCGTGCGTGTCGAATACGCCGACGGCTTCGGGCTCGCACGTCCGTCGAACACGACGCCCGTCGTCGTGCTACGATTCGAGGCCGACAACGAGGCTGCCATCGCGCGCATCCAGGGCGCCTTCCGCAGCTCGATCGACCAGGTCTGGCCCGGCCTCAAGCTGCCGTTCTAAGAACACTCGATAACAAGAACAACAACAAACACAGGCCCCGATCCGCGAGGATCGGGGCCTTTTCCTTTCCGCAGAGCCGAAACACAAGGCCCGCATCACCGGCACCGCGCCAGGCGTCGTCGCCTTCCCCCGCAGGGCTGTCGAGAGCGCCGCCGGCCGGGTCGTCGCGGGGGAAAAACGGCGGCGCATGTCTGAGGGCGCGCAGCGCCCGAGTTTGCGCCGACGCCCCCGCGACGGCACGGCCGGCGGGAAGCCGAAGGCCGCGAACGCCTGCCCGGAGGGGGAAGGCGACGGCGCCGGCCACGGAGTCCCGCCCACCATCAAACCGCGCCCATGAAAGCACAAGAGCCCCGTCAGCCAAAGACCGACGGGGCTCCCGATTTCAACACCGCGAGAAAACCGGACGCTTACAACTTCCCGGCCACCCAGTCCGAAACCCCCGCCAGCGCCGCCGGCAGCTTAGACGGTTCGGTACCGCCCGCCTGCGCCATGTCCGGCCGGCCACCGCCCTTGCCGCCGACCTGCTGGGCGACGAAGTTCACCAGCTCGCCCGCCTTCACCTTCGCGGTCTGGTCCGCCGTCACGCCCGCGATCAGGCTCACCTTGCCGTCGGCCGTCGACGCCAGCACGATCGCCGCCGACTTCAGCTTGTCCTTCAGCTTGTCCATCGTCTCGCGCAGCGTCGGCACGTCCGCGCCGTCCAGCATCGCCGCCAGCACCTTGATGCCCTTCACATCGGTCGCCTGCGCCACCAGATCGTCGCCCTGGCTCGCCGCCAGCTTCGACTTCAGGCGCGCCAGCTCCTTCTCCAGCGCGCGCACGTTGTCGAGCACCGCCGCGACACGCTCGGCCACCTCGTCGGGCTGCGTCTTCAGCAACGCGGCCACGCCCTGCACACGACGCTCCTGCTCCTGCACGTAGCGTAGCGCGAGTTCGCCCGTCACCGCCTCGACGCGACGCACGCCGGCGGCCACACCGCCTTCCGACACGATCTTGAACAGGCCGATGTCGCCCGTGCGCGCCACGTGCGTACCGCCGCACAGCTCCCGCGTCGAACCGATCGTCATCACGCGCACCTCGTCGCCGTACTTCTCGCCGAAGAGCATCATCGCGCCGGTCTTCTGCGCCGCCTCAATCGGCATCAGCGATGCATCGGTCGCCGCGTTGGCAAGAATCTCTGCATTGACGATCTCCTCGACCTCACGGATTTCCTCAGCCGTCATCGGCGCGGTGTGCGCAAAGTCGAAGCGCGTCTTGTCCGGATCGACCTGCGAACCCTTCTGCAGCACATGCGTGCCCAGCACGTCGCGCAGCGCCTTGTGCATCAGGTGAGTGACCGAATGGTTGCGCTGCGTGCGCGCGCGCGCCGCCGCATCGACCTTCGCCGTTACCCCCTGCCCGACCGACAGCCGCCCCGTCTTCAACACGCCGTGATGGCCGAACACCGTCGCCTGGATCTTCTGCGTGTCCTCGACCGCGAAGATGCCCGCGGCACCGCGCAACTCGCCACGGTCGCCGACCTGGCCGCCCGACTCGGCATAGAAAGGCGTGTTGTCCAACACCACGACACCCATCTCGCCCTCGACCAGCTCGTTGACCGGCGCACCGTCCTTGTAAAGCGCGAGCACGTTGCCGCGCTCCTCGAGCCGCTCGTAGCCGTGGAAAGCCGTCGCCGGACCGTCGTACTCGAGGTTCGCCGTCATCTTGAACTTGCCGGCCGCGCGCGCCTGCTCCTTCTGGCGCGCCATCGCCGTGTCGAAAGCCGCCGCATCGACCGTCACGTCGCGCTCGCGGCACACGTCCGCGGTCAGGTCCAGCGGGAAGCCATAGGTGTCGTGCAGCTTGAACGCCGTCTCGCCGTTGAACACCTTCACGCCGGCCTCGGTCATCGCCGCCAGCTCGGCTTCCAGAATGGCCATGCCATTCTCGATGGTCGCGAAGAAGCGGTCCTCTTCCTGCTTCAGCACCTCCACCACACGCCCCTGGACGGCCTTCAGGTCGGGATAGGCCTCGCCCATCTCGGCGACGAGATCCGCGACCAAGCGGTGGAAGAAGGCCGCCCGTGCACCCAGCTTGTAGCCGTGGCGGATCGCGCGGCGAATGATCCGGCGCAGGACGTAGCCGCGGCCCTCGTTGCCGGGAATCACGCCGTCGGCAATCAGGAAGGAACAGGCACGAATGTGGTCGGCCAGAACCTTCAGGCTCGGGCTGTCGAGGTCCGCGGTCTTCGTCTCGCGCGCCGCCGCCTTGATCAGGCTCTGGAACAGGTCGATCTCGTAGTTGCTATGCACATGCTGCAGCACTGCCGAGATGCGCTCCAGGCCCATCCCGGTGTCCACGCTCGGCTTCGGCAGCGGATGCATCACGCCGGCCTCGTCGCGGTTGAACTGCATGAACACGTTGTTCCAAATCTCGATGTAGCGGTCGCCGTCCTCCTCGGGCGATCCCGGAGGGCCGCCCCAGATTTCGGGGCCGTGGTCGTAGAAGATCTCGGTGCACGGACCGCAGGGACCGGTGTCGCCCATCATCCAGAAATTGTCGGAGGCGTAGCGCGCGCCCTTGTTGTCGCCGATGCGAATCACGCGCTCGGCCGGCACACCCACATCCTTGGTCCAGATGTCGTAGGCCTCGTCGTCCTCGGCGTACACGGTGACCCACAGCTTGTCCTTGGGCAGCTTGAACTCCCCAGTCAGCAGCTCCCACGCATAGGCGATCGCGTCGCGCTTGAAGTAGTCGCCAAAGCTGAAGTTGCCCAGCATCTCGAAGAAGGTGTGATGCCGGGCCGTGTAGCCGACGTTCTCGAGGTCGTTGTGCTTGCCGCCGGCGCGCACGCATTTCTGCGAGGTCGTCGCGCGGGAGTAGGGGCGCTTGTCAAAACCGAGGAACACATCCTTGAACTGGTTCATCCCCGCGTTCGTGAACAGCAGGGTGGGATCCTCGTGTGGCACCAGCGAACTGGATGCGACGATCTGGTGGCCTTTCGACTCGAAGAACTTCAGGAACTTCTCGCGGATTTCAGCGCTTTTCATGGATGGGGTTCGCCTCGGCTGCGTCACTACAGCGGAATTCGTAAAAGACGAATTCTAACTCCAACTGCCGCCCCGCCGCCGTCATGCGCAGCGCGGCTGCACGCGTCGCCAGCCGGACTCCCCCCGACCCGGTACATCAGGTCAGATGCACAGGCAAAGCCGCTGCCGCCACCGCACCCGGCGGCACCGAAAGCGTTGCCGGAATCGCAACAAAGGCACAAGTCATCACGAGCAGCAGGCTGCCTGCAACGACACTTACGAACTGGCCGAAAAATTCCGTTTCCCGTAGCTTCATCATCATCGCCCCCTTGGCTGTGGACGGTTCACAGCATACGGACCACGAATGAACACGGGCTGAACACCGGAGGCAACTCCCGAGGCATCCCTTATAATCGGCCAACCCACGATTACACAGGACCACGAGCACATGGGACACCGGCTTTCCAAGATTTACACCCGCACCGGCGACGCCGGCACCACCGGCCTGGGCGACGGCAAGCGCGTCTCGAAGAACAGCCTGCGAATCCACGCACTCGGGGAAGTCGATGAGCTCAACGCCGCCATCGGCGTTCTGCTGTGCGAGGAGCTGCCCGAAGATGTTCGCGCCCTGCTGACCGACGCACAACACGACCTCTTCGACCTCGGCGGCGAGGTGTGCATCCCCGGCATGAGCATGATCACCGCGAAACAGGTGGAGAAGCTCGAACAGGAACTGGACCGCCACAACGAACCGCTGGAGCCGCTGAAGGACTTCATCCTGCCCGGCGGCACCCGCCCGGCCGCGCTCGCGCACCACGCACGCACCGTATGCAGGCGGGCGGAACGGGCGCTGGTCGCGCTGGCGCTCGAGGAGGCCGTCAACGACGGTCCGCGCCAATATCTGAACCGCCTCTCGGACCTGCTGTTCGTGCTCGGCCGCGTGCTCAACCGTGCCGGCGGCCGCGGCGACGTGCTGTGGCAGAAGCGCAAGAACGCCTGATCGGGCACAGACCGCAGCGGTAACGGTCCCCGCGCCGCAATGCCCCGGCGCGGGGCAACCGACTCACTCCAGATCGGCGCCCTTGCTGACACGCCGCTGGCGCACCGCCTCGGCAAGAATTTCGAGCACGGTCACACTGTCCTCCCAGCCGATGCACGCATCGGTGATGCTCTTGCCGTACTCCAGTTCCTTGCCGGGAACCAGATCCTGACGCCCTTCCTTCAGGTGCGACTCGACCATCACGCCGATGATGCGATCCTCGCCCGCGGCCATCTGCACCCCGACGTCGCGCGCGACGTCGATCTGCAGGCGGTGCTGCTTGCGGCTGTTGGCATGCGAGGCATCGATCATGACCTTGCCCGGAACACCCGAGGCCGCCAACTCCTTGCATGCCGCGTCGACGCTCGCCGCATCGTAGTTAGGCGCCTTGCCACCGCGCAGGATCACGTGGCAATCCTCGTTGCCCATCGTCGACACGATCGCCGAATGACCGGCCTTGGTCACCGACAGGAAATGGTGCGGCGACTGCGCAGCCTTGATCGCATCGACGGCAATCTTGACGTTCCCGTCGGTGCCGTTCTTGAAGCCGACCGGGCACGACAAACCGGATGCGAGCTCGCGGTGCACCTGGCTCTCGGTCGTGCGCGCACCGATCGCCCCCCACGAGATCAGGTCGCCGATGTACTGCGGCGTGATCATGTCGAGGAATTCGGTGCCGGCCGGCAGGCCCATCTCGTTGATTTCCCACAGCAGCTTGCGCGCGAGACGCACGCCCTCGTTGATGCGGAAGCTGTTGTCGAGGAAAGGATCGTTGATCAGTCCCTTCCAGCCGACGGTCGTGCGCGGCTTCTCGAAATACACGCGCATGACGACGAGCAGTTCGTCCTTGAAGCGCGCCGCCTCGGCCTTCAGCTTGCGCGCATATTCGAGCGCCGCATCGATGTCGTGGATCGAACAGGGCCCGATCACGACCAGCAGGCGGTCGTCGGCGCCGAACAGGATGCGATGGGTCGCCTGCCGTGCCTCGAACGCCACTTCCGCCGACTTCGGGGTCGCCGGATACTCGCGCAGCACGTGCGCCGGCGGCACCAGCTCCTTGATTTCCTTGATGCGGACGTCGTCGATGTGGATCTTGACTGAAGCGGACATGGCGAAAACTCTGCAGGATGGCTTTGGCAAGCCTTCGATTCTAGCCCAAGATGAGCATCCGACGCTGAGCCGCAGCGCCACGACAGCCGTGATGCTCATCGGCGCCGGCTTGACGCTTCGCTGCAGATCGACCGGAATAAAGTGCGCACACCGATTGTTTATGGCGTAACGAACCCCTGATGCGAGCAAGCATGAACACCCGGCACCGCGCGAATCGACCCTGCCAAATCCCCGCCGGACGCACGGATCCGAGCTGACACGGTTAGCCGCCCCGCATGTTCTCCGACGACGCCCTCCTCGCCGAAATCCCGCGCCTGCGCCGCTACGCGCGCGGGCTCACGGGCGACGCCGCACGGGCCGACGACCTCGTGCAGGACACGCTGGAACGCGCGCTAGTGAAGGGGCGCCTTTGGCGCCCGGGCAATCTGCGAGCCTGGCTGTTGACAATGATGCACAACGTATTCGTGAACCAGTACCGCGCCTCGGGCGCGATGGACTTCCGGGCCCCCGAAGACCTGCCCGAGGTTGCAGTACGCCCCCAACAACTGGATGGCATCGAGCTGCGCGAACTGGAACGCGCACTGCAACAGCTATCCCCCGAGCAGCGCGAAGTGCTGCTGCTGGTCACCCTGGAAGACATGAGCTACGAGGACACCGCCCGCATCCTCGGCACGCCCATCGGCACCGTCATGTCGCGCCTGTCGCGTGCACGCGAGCGCCTGCGCCAGGTGCTCGCCGGGCAATCCGCCGTGCCCGACTACCTGAAGGTTGTGAAATAGCCATGCCACGCCCGATCTGCGAAGACGATCTGCATGCCTGGGTCGATCGGCGACTCGACGCCCCCCGCCGCGCCGAGGTCGACGCATGGCTGGCCGAGGACCCGGCTCGCGCGGCACGCGTCGAGGGCTGGCGCACGGACAACGAAACACTGCACCGCGCCTATCAACCTCTCCTCGAAGAGCCTGTCCCGGCACGCCTGCGCGCCACGCTCGAACGGCGCCGGCCCGCGCGGACCCTCCGCATCGCCGCCGTTGCCGCCTGGATGACCATCGGCGCGCTTGCGGGCGCGGGTGTCGGCTACCACGTGGGTCAGACCTCCGCCCCGGATGGCGATACCCTTGCATCCCTGCCCCATCGCGCCGCGGTCGCCCATGCGGTGTATTCGCCCGAAGTCCGCCACCCGGTCGAAGTCGGCGCGGATCAGGAACAGCACCTCGTCGCCTGGCTCACGAAACGCCTCGGCGCCCCGGTGAAGCTTCCGGACCTGCGCGAACAAGGATTCGCGCTGCTGGGCGGACGTCTGCTGCCGGCGGCCGACGGCCCCAGCGCCCAGTTCATGTACGAGAACGACGGCGGCCGCCGCCTCACGCTCTATCTCAGCGTTCGCGACGACGACGCCGGCACGACGGCATTCCGCTACGCGCAACAGGGCGACGTGGGCGTGTTCTACTGGGTGGATGGCCGCTTCGCCTACGCCCTGTCCGGCCAGTTCGGCCGCGACGCGCTGCTGCCGCTCGCGAACAGCGTCTATCACCAGATCGCGCCCTGACCGGAGCTCCACGCCGAGCGGGTCAAATTCCCCAATCAGGCGGAACTTCGGCATCATGCGGATGCCGAACGAGCAAGCTTTCACCCCACGACGTCACGCGATGCGAATCCTCAGGCCCAGCGACATCCTTCCATCCGAAATCACTCCGCGAGCCCTGTTCGAGGACCGGCGGCGCTTCCTTCACGGCGCCGGAGCGACCCTCGCCGCCGGGGCCGCGATGTGGGCCGGCCTGCCGACCGACGCGCGCGCCGCAACCGCCAAGCTGGGCCCGCTGGCACGCTCGCCGTTCAGCAGCGACGAGACTCAGACGCCATACAAGTCGGTCACGACCTACAACAACTACTACGAATTCGGCACCGACAAGGAAGATCCGGCCGCGAACGCCGGCAAGCTGCAGGTGCGCCCGTGGACCGTGCGCATCGAGGGCCTCGCCGGCAAGCCCCGCAGCTTCGATATCGACGACCTGCTGCGGCTCGCACCGCTCGAGGAACGCATCTACCGCCTGCGCTGCGTCGAGGCGTGGTCGATGGTGATCCCCTGGGTCGGCTTTCCGCTGTCGGCGCTGCTCAAACAGGTCGACCCGCTGGGCAGCGCGAAGTACGTCGAGTTCGTCACCCACTACGACGCGAACATCATGCTGCGCCGCCCGGTGCTCGACTGGCCCTACACCGAGGGCCTGCGCATGGACGAGGCGATGCATCCCCTGACCTTGCTCACGCTCGGCCTGTACGGGGAGGTCCTGCCGAACCAGAACGGCGCGCCGGTGCGCATCGTGGTGCCGTGGAAGTACGGTTTCAAGAGCGCGAAATCCATCGTCGCGATCCGCCTCGTCGAGAAGGAGCCCCGCACCGCGTGGAACAAGGCCGCACCGAGCGAGTACGGCTTCTATTCGAACGTGAACCCGAACGTCGACCATCCACGCTGGAGCCAGGCCACCGAACGGCGCATCGGCGAATTCCGCAAGCGCCCGACGCTGATGTTCAACGGCTATGCGGAGCAGGTCGCGAGCCTGTACCAGGGCATGGACCTGCGCAAGTCTTTCTGACCCGTCCGATGACCAAGACCCCGTCCGCTGCCCAGCTCGCCGCGATCAAGTCGGCCTTGTTTGCCTTGTGCCTCATCCCGCTCGCGTACTACGCGCAGCGCTGGTTCGACGACGCCCTCGGCGCAAACCCGATCGAGGCGATCACGCGCGCAAGCGGCGAGTGGACGCTGCGCTTCCTGCTCATCACGCTGGCCGTCACGCCGCTGCGCAAGCTCACCGGCCTCAACTGGCTGATTCGCCTGCGCCGCACGCTGGGCCTGTTTGCCTTCTTCTACGCCAGCCTGCACTTCACCACGTATGTCTGGCTCGACCAGTTCTTCGACCTGCAGGCAATGGCGCGCGACATCATGAAGCGCCCCTTCATCACCGTGGGCTTCGCCGCCTTTGTGCTGCTTGTCCCGCTCGCCCTCACGTCGAACAACTACGCGATCCGGCGCCTCGGCGGACGCCGCTGGCAGTCGCTGCACTGCTCAGTGTACGCGATCGGCATCCTCGCGATCGTGCATTACTGGTGGCTGGTGAAGGCCGACATCCTCGAACCGATGATCTACGGCCTGATTCTCGCCGCGCTGCTCGGCGTGCGCGGCTGGTGGCGCGAGCAGGAACGCCGCCGCCAGGTCACCACGAGCATGCCGCCGCCCCGGATGCCGGGCGCGAAGGTCATTCCGCTCGTCGCGAAGTCGCGCTAGGAGCCTGTCTGACTTGAAGAATCGAAGCGAAAATTCGGCTGGGCGAGGACAGATTTTGTCGATTTTGCAGGTCAATAGTTATTCTATTGACCAAAAAAGCGGCGAAATATGGACCGCCCAGGCGGATTTGCAGCCGATTCCCTTTAAGTCCGGCAGGCTCCTATGACTGCGAATCAGCCCTGCTTCGGCCGGATCGCGTGTTTCGGCCGGAAGGCCTTGATCACCGCCTCGTCGGTCTCGACGTAGGGGCCGCCGATGAGGTCGATGCAGTAGGGAATCGCCGCGAAGATGCCGACGTGCGCAACCGAGCCGTCGACCGCACGGAGGCCTTCCAGCGTCTCGCGGATCGACTTCGGCTGCCCCGGCAGGTTCACGATCAGCGACTTGCCGCGGATCACCGCGACCTGGCGCGACAGGATCGCCGTCGGCACGAAATTCAGGCTGATGCGGCGCATCTCCTCGCCGAAGCCGGGCATCTCCTTCTCGCCCACCGCCAGCGTCGCTTCCGGCGTCACGTCGCGCACGGCCGGCCCGGTGCCACCGGTCGTCAGGATCAGCGAGCAGCCCACGGTGTCGACGAGATCGACCAGCGTGCGTTCGATCATCGGGCGTTCGTCCGGAATCAACCGCGTCTCGGCGCGCCACGGCGAGGTCAGCGCCTTCGCGAGCCAGTCCTTCAGCGCAGGAATGCCCTGATCCTCGTAGGTGCCGTCGGAAGCCCGGTCGCTGATCGAGACCAGGCCGATGGTGATTTCGTCGCTCATTGTGTCTCCCTCATTGCATCCCGGTCGTTCATTCGTCGGCGTCGTCGTCGCCCGCAACATCCTCGCCGGCCCCCTCGCCCGCCCCGGCATCGAGGTCGCGCAGGATGCGGAAAATCTCGCGAAAGGCGCGCGGCGGCTTGTTCTGCTCGCGCTCCTTGATTGCGTTGCGGCGCAGCGTGCGCAGCTGCTGGAAATCGGCCTCGGGCCAGTGCTCGCCGATCGCCTGCAGTGTCTTCTCGTCCTCGATCAGATCGGCACGCAGGCGCTCCAGACGATGCTGGCGCGCGATTTCTGCCTTCGAGATGCCATTGAAAACATCCAACTGCGCCTGGATCGGCGCCGGGTCGACGTTGCGCATCAGCTTGCCGACATACTGCATCTGGCGCCGGCGCCCTTCGTGGCTGGTGATGCGCTTGGCCTCGCGCACCGCCTCGGCGAGCGAGTCGGGCATCGGCACCTTCTTCAGCTGGTCCAGCGACAAGGCCACCAGCTGCTCACCCAGATCCTGCAGCGCATGCATGTCGCGTTTGCGCTGGCTCTTGCTCGGCCGCTCCGGAAACCCCGAATCGTCGTCCGGAAGCATTTCGTCGTCGTGGGCGTGGCTCATGAAAAGTACAGTCGGTTGGAACGGGGTAAGATTATAGCCTTTGCTCAACGGTCTCCCGCCCATGTCCGATCAAGGCTTCTCCTTCCCCTCCGACCGCCTGCAGGAAATCGCCAGCGACGTCCTCAAGTTCGCGAAAAAGCGCGGCGCGTCGGCCTGCGAAACCGACGTCTCGGAAGGCTTCGGCCAGTCCGCGACGGTGCGCAAGGGCGAAGTCGATACGATCGAGTACAACCGCGACAAAGGCATCGGCGTCACGGTGTACCTCGGCCAGCAGCGCGGACACGCCAGCACCTCCGATTTCTCCAAAGCAGCCCTCAAGGCGACCGTCGACGCGGCGATCTCGATCGCGCGCTTCACGGCCCCGGATCCCTGCGCCGGGCTCGCCGACGCCGCACTGATGGCGAAGGACTGCCCCGACCTCGATCTCCACCACCCCTGGCGTCCAGGCGTGGAGGACGCGATCGCCGCCGCGCGCCGCTGCGAGGACACCGCCTTCGCGACCAGCCCGAAGATCACGAACTCCGAAGGCGCCACCGTCTCGACCCAGGAATCGCACTTCATCTCTGCCAACAGCAACGGCTTCATGGGCGGCTACGCCAGCTCGCGCCACAGCGTGTCGTGCTCGGTCATCGCCGGCGAGGGCGACGCCATGCAGCGCGAATACTGGTACGACACGCGCCGCGACGCCGCCGAGCTAATGTCGCCCGAATCGGTGGGCCAGCGCGCCGCCGAGCGCGCGCTCGCCCGCCTCGGTGCGAAGAAGATCAAGACCTGCGAAGTCCCCGTGCTGTTCGACGCCACCCTCGCCGTGTCGCTGATCGGCAACTTCGTGTATGCGGTGAGTGGCGGCTCGCTGTACCGCAAATCCTCCTTCCTGCTCGACAGCCTCGGCCAGCCCGTATTCTCGCCGCTCGTGAGCATCTCCGAACGCCCGCACCTGCCCAAGGCCTTCGGCTCCAGCCCCTTCGACAGCGACGGCGTGGCCACGCACGACCGCGAAGTCGTCACCGACGGCGTGCTGCAAGGCTATTTCCTGTCGACCTACTCGGCGCGCAAGCTCGGCCTGCAGACCACCGCCAACGCCGGCGGATCGCACAACCTCATCGTCAAGCCGGGCGACATGGACTTCGCCGCGCTGGTCAAGCACATGGACCGCGGCCTCGTCGTCACCGAACTCCTCGGCCAGGGCGTCAATTACGTCACTGGCGACTACTCGCGCGGCGCCGCCGGTTTCTGGGTCGAGAAGGGCAAGATCAAGCATGCCGTGGAAGAAATCACCATCGCCGGCAACCTGCGCGACATGTTCCGCAGCATCGTCGCGGTCGGCAACGACGCCCTGCCGCGCGGCGCGAAAATCTGCGGCTCGATCCTCATCGAACGCATGAAGATCGCCGGGCGCTGAGCACCCCGGCACATCTGCCCCACCGCGGCGCAGTGGCATTCCCGCCGCGCTGGGCTATGATCTCGGGCACGATCCGGTGCGACGGCGTCGCACCGGATCATCTCATCGTCATTGTCTCGGTTCCAGAACGGATAACAAGGAGAGATCGTGGAACGTCGCAAGTTTCTCAAAGGGGCCGGCCTTGCCGGCGTGCTCGCCAGCGGCACCGCGCCAGCCATCGTCCATGCCCAAGAAAACATCCGCTGGCGCCTCGCGTCGAGCTTCCCGAAGTCGCTCGACACCCTGATCGGCGCCGCTGAAGTCTTCTCGAACCGCGTCTCCGAGCTCACGGGCGGCAAATTCCAGGTCACCGTGCACGCAGCGGGCGAACTGGTCCCCGCCTTCGGCGTGGTCGACGCGATCCAGCAGGGCACGATCGAATGCGCCAACACCGCCCCGTACTATTTCTTCGGCAAGGATGAAGCCTTCGCCTTCGACTGTGCCATCCCCTTCGGCATGAACGAGCGCCAGCTCAATGCCTGGATGTTCGACGGCAACGGCGGGAAGCTGCTGCGCGAGTTCTATGCGCCGTACAACATCATCAGCTTCCCGATGGGTAACACCGGCGCACAGATGGGCGGCTGGTTCCGCAAGGAGATCAAGTCGGTCGCCGACTTCAACGGCCTGAAATTCCGTGTCGGCGGCTTCGGCGGCCGCGTGCTCGCCAAGCTCGGCGTGGTCTCGCAGAACATTCCCGCCGGCGAAATCTATTCGGCGCTGGAAAAGGGCGCGCTCGACGCGACCGAATTCGTCGGCCCGCACGACGACCTCAAGCTCGGCCTGTACCGTGTCGCGCCCTACTACTACTACCCCGCATGGTGGGAAGGCAGCGCGCAGACCACGCTGTACGTCAGCGCCAAGGCCTTCAACGGGCTGTCGAAGGAATATCAGGCAGCCGTGCGCGCCGCCGCCGCCGAGTCGCACGTCATCACCCAGGCGCGCTACGACGCACGCAATCCGCCCGCGCTCAAGCAACTGATCTCCGAAGGCGCCAAGCTCCGCCGCCTGCCCAAGGACGTGATGGACGCCGCGTTCAAGGCCTCGCGCGAGGTCTACACGGAACTCAACGACAAGAACCCGAACTGGAAGAAAATCTACGACGACTACTCCCGCTTCATGAAGGAGCAGTACCAGTGGACGGCGATCGCCGAAAGCAGCTACGACCAGTACATGGCGGCACAGAAGCTCTGATCCGCCCGCTGCACGGGGGCCGAACCGCAGCAGCGGCGCCGCCCCCCGTTTCGCTCGCCGTGAAGGCGCGCAGGCACGCTGCGACACTCCCCCAGAGCGCAGCAGCGCCCGTCATTAGGGTTTTCCGCGGCTTTTTCGACCTAGTCCGAACGGGGTACTCTCCGCGCCATTACAACCAGCAACACCTCTGAGAGGAGACTTCTTGTGGAACGTCGCAAATTCCTGAAGAACGCCGGTCTTGCCGGAATCATTGCTGCAGGTACGGCTCCGGCGATCGTCGGCGCACAACAGGCCATCCGCTGGCGTCTGGCGTCGAGCTTCCCCAAATCGCTCGAGACCCTCTTCGGCGGCGCCGAAACCTTCGCCAAGAACGTCACCGAAGCGACGGGCGGCAAATTCACCGTCAGCGTGCATGCGGCAGGCGAACTCGTCCCCGCCTTCGGCGTCGTCGACGCGCTGCAGCAGGACACCATCGAGTGTGCGCACACCGCGCCCTACTACTTCTTCGGCAAGGACGAGACCTTCGCGCTCGACTGCGCCATCCCCTTCGGCATGAACGCACGCCAGATGGCCGGGTGGATGAACGAAGGCAACGGCATGAAGCTGCTGCGCGAATTCTATGCCCAGTTCAACATCGTGAATTTCATGATGGGCAACTCCGGCGCGCAGATGGGCGGCTGGTACCGCAAGGAGATCAAGTCGGTCGCCGACATCAACGGCCTCAAGATCCGCATCGGCGGCTTCGCCGGTCGCGTGATCTCGAAGCTGGGCGCCGTGCCGCAGAACATCCCCGCCGGCGAAATCTACCAGGCGCTGGAAAAGGGCACCGTGGATGCCGCCGAATGGATCGGCCCCTACGACGACCTGCGCCTCGGCCTGCACAAGGTCGCGAAGAACTACTACTACCCGGCATGGTGGGAAGGCAGCACGCAGTTCTCGCTGCTCGTCAATGCCAAGGCGTTCAACGGCCTGTCGAAGGAATACCAGTCCATCGTGCGCCAAGCCGCCGCCGACGCCCACATCGAGGTGCTGGCGCGCTACGACGCCCACAACCCGACCGCGCTCAAGCAGCTCATCGCGGAAGGCGCCAAGCTGCAGCGCCTGCCCAAGGACGTCATGGACGCAGCCTTCAAGGCCTCGCGTGAAGTCTATGCCGAGCTGAACAGCAAGAACCCGGCGTGGAAGAAGGTCTACGCCGACTACTCGCGCTTCCTCGCCGATGCCTACCAGTGGCAGGGCATTGCCGAAGGCAGCTACGACCAGTACATGGCAGCACAGAAGCTCTAAGCAACGCCCCGGACGGCCCGCTTCGGCGGGCCGTTTCCAATTCCGCCGCCGCCCGCTGCGATGCAGCACGGCGACGGGCAGGGCCTCTCGGGCGCTGCACTTGTGTTTCCCCACGTCTCAGGCACAACCTCCATGGGAACTCTCCTCAAGCTGTCACAAACCATCGATGCCGTCAGCCGTCTGATCGGCCGGACCATCATCTGGTTCATCTTCGCCACAGCGGTGATCAGCGCGTTGAACGCGGTGGCGCGCAAGGCATTCAACGTCGGCTCGAACGCCTTCCTGGAGATCCAGTGGTACCTGTTCGCCGCCGTGTTCATGCTCGGCGCCGGCTATGCCTTCCTGCAGAACGCCCACGTGCGCATCGACGTCATCGCGAATAAGCTCAGCCCGCGTTTGCGCAACATCATCGACGTCATCGGCATCATCGTGTTCCTGCTGCCGCTGTGCTACTTCATGATCACCTTCTCGTGGCCGGTCGTGCACGGCGCCTGGGTGTCCGGCGAAATGTCCTCCAACGCGGGCGGCCTCATCCGCTGGCCGGTCTATGCGCTGGTTCCTGCCGGTTTCGGCCTCCTCGGCCTGCAGGCGATCTCCGAATTCATCAAGCGCATTGCCTTCCTCACCGGCAATGGCCCCGACTGCCTCGCCCGCGATACCCATAACGACGTCGAGGAACACATCCACGCCGCCGTCGGCGACACCACCCCGAACAACGCAGCCGGCGAGTCCCAAAAATGATCGAATTCGTCACCGCCAACATCGCCCCGATCATGTTCGGGGTCATCATCTTCTTCCTGCTGTCCGGCTTTCCCGTCGCCTTCTCCCTATCGGCCTGCGGCCTGTTCTTTGGCTTCGTCGGCCTGGAACTGGGCATCATCCCGTCCACGCTGTTCCAGGCCCTGCCTCTGCGCGTGTTCGGCATCATGCAGAACGACACGCTGCTGGCGATACCCTTCTTCACACTGATGGGACTGGTGCTCGAACGAAGCGGCATGGCCGAAGATCTGCTCGAAACCGTGGGCCAGGTCTTCGGACCGGTGCGTGGTGGCCTCGCCCTCGCGGTCATCTTCGTCGGCGCGCTGCTCGCAGCCACCACCGGCGTCGTTGCCGCCTCGGTGATCTCGATGGGCCTGATCTCGCTGCCCATCATGCTGCGCTACGGCTACAGCCGCCCGATCGCTGCCGGCGTCATCACCGCCTCCGGCACGCTCGCCCAGGCGCTCCCGCCGTCGCTGGTACTGATCGTCATGGCCGACCAGCTCGGCCGCAGCGTCGGCGACATGTACAAGGGCGCAATGATCCCCGCGCTCGCGCTGGTCGGCCTGTACGCACTGTTCATCATCGGGCTTGCGATCTTCAAGCCCAAGATGGTTCCCGCCCTGCCGCCCGAGGCGCTCGCCTACCGCGAGCCCGACGGCAGCGCCGGGCTGCGCTCGCTCGGCATCCTCGCGCTCGTCGTCACCGCCGCATCCGTCATCCTCGGCAAGAACTACGGCGCCGTGCTGACCTGGATGAAGGGCACCGACGTCATCGCTCCGGCACTCGACGAAGTGATCGTCGTCGCGCTGACCTTCGGCACGATCTTCGCGCTCGTGCTCGCCCTCATAAACAAGGGTCTCAAGCTCGGTCTACTCTCGCGCATCGCCGAGCGCGTCACCTTCGTCCTGATCCCGCCGCTGATCCTGATCTTCCTCGTCCTCGGCACGATCTTCCTCGGCGTCGCGACGCCCACGGAAGGCGGCGCGATGGGCGCGGTCGGCGCAATGATCATGGCCGCATCGCGCAAACGCCTCGACTTCAAGACCTTGGTGCAGGCCCTCGAATCGACCTCGCGGCTGTCGATCTTCGTGCTCTTCATCCTCGTGGGCTCGACGATCTTCAGCTTCGTGTTCACCGCGGTAGACGGCCAGATCTGGGTCGAGCACCTGTTCGACAAGCTGCCCGGCGGCCAGATCGGCTTCCTGCTGTTCGTGAACACGGTGATCTTCTTCCTCGGCTGCTTCATCGACTTCTTCGAGATTGCCTTCATCCTGCTGCCGCTGCTCGGGCCGGTCGCCGACAAGATGGGCATCGACCTGATCTGGTTCGGTATCATCATCGCGATGAACCTGCAGACCTCCTTCCTGACCCCGCCGTTCGGCTTCGCGCTGTTCTATCTGCGCAGCGTTGCGCCCGCGAATGCCTACCTCGACCGCGTCACCAACAAGCGCATCGAGGGATTCAAGACCGGCGACATCTACCGCGGCTCGGTGGCCTTCGTGATCATCCAGATCGTCATGGTCGGCCTGATCATCGCCTTCCCCGGACTCGTGACGGGTGGACTGGACGAGAAGACCAAGGTCGACCTCGACACCATCCAGATCCAGCAACCGACTGGCGGCGACGGCGGATGGGGCGAGAGCGGCGGAGGCGCGTGGAAGTGAAGTCCACTCGCCTGTGCCTGGTGCGGCACGGCGAAACCGCCTGGAATGCGGAAATGCGGCTGCAGGGGCACCTCGACGTGCCCCTCAACCGCACCGGCGAAGCCCAGGCGGCGGCCACCGCGGCCGGCCTCGCCACCGTGCATTTCGCCGCCGTCTACTGCAGCGACCTGCAACGCGCGCGGCAGACGGCCGCCGCCATCACCCGCGATCGCGCAGCCGCGGTCGAGTTCCACGACCGCCTGCGCGAGCGCAACTACGGCGCCTTCCAGGGGCTCACCTACGCCGAGGCCGCGGCCCGCTTTCCCGAAGATTATCTCCGCTTCAAGCAGCGCGACCCGCACTTCACCTTTCCGGGCGGCGGCGAAAGCCTGGCCGAATTCGCGGGCCGCATCGAGAGACTGCTCACCGACTTCGCCGCGAGCCATCAAGGCGAGCAGATCCTCGTCGTCACCCACGGCGGCGTGCTCGACATCGTCCATCGGCTCGCCGCCGGCAAGGCGCTCGAAGCTCCGCGCGACTTCGCCATCCCGAACGCCGCGCTCAACTGGATCGAATACGACGGCACGCGCTGGCATCTGGTGAGCTGGGCCGACAAACGCCATCTCGAGAGCGCTCGCGACGAGTTGCCCAATGCCTGAAGCCGGGCATCCCCGCACCCCCGCCGGCGCGCCGCGCTGCCGGGGGATGCGATTCATGCGCACCCTCCGCGCGTGCTAATATCCGCCTTTAATCACCCCTTCGAGACCGTTTCATGTTCTCTGCGCAAGACACCCTCGCCAAGGTCGACCCGGAACTGTGGACTGCCATCCAGGCCGAAAACCGTCGTCAGGAAGACCACATTGAACTCATCGCCTCGGAAAACTACGTTTCCAACGCAGTGATGGAAGCGCAGGGTTCCCAGCTGACCAACAAGTACGCCGAAGGCTATCCGGGCAAGCGCTACTACGGTGGTTGCGAGCACGTGGACGTCGTCGAGCAGGTCGCAATCGACCGCCTCAAGAAGCTCTTCGGCGCTGACGCCGCGAACGTGCAAGCGAACTCCGGCTCGCAGGCCAACCAGGCCGTGCTGATGGCTTTCGCCAAGCCTGGCGACACCATCATGGGCATGAGCCTCGCCGAAGGCGGCCACCTCACCCACGGCATGCCGCTGAACATGTCGGGCAAGTGGTTCAACGTCGTCGCCTACGGCCTGAACGAGAAGGAAGAGATCGACTACGACCAGATGGAGCGCCTCGCCCGCGAGCACAAGCCGCGCATCATCGTCGCCGGCGCCTCCGCCTACTCGCTGCGCATCGACTTCGAGCGCTTCGCCAAGGTCGCCAAGGAAATCGGCGCGATCTTCTGGGTGGACATGGCGCACTACGCCGGCCTCATCGCCGCGGGCTACTACCCGAACCCGGTACCGCACGCCGACGTCGTCACCTCCACCACGCACAAGACGCTGCGCGGCCCGCGCGGCGGCATCATCCTGATGAAGGCCGAGCACGAGAAGGCCATCAACTCCGCGATCTTCCCCGGCCTGCAGGGCGGCCCGCTGATGCACGTCATCGCCGGCAAGGCCGTTGCCTTCAAGGAAGCGCTGACGCCGCAGTTCCGCAACTACCAGGAACAGGTCATCGCCAACGCCCGCGTGATGGCGCGCGTCCTCGGCGAGGAGCGCGGCCTGCGCATCGTCTCCGGCCGCACCGAAAGCCACGTGTTCCTCGTCGACCTGCGCGCGAAGAACATCACCGGCAAGGCTGCCGAGGCCGCACTGGGCGCCGCGCACATCACCGTGAACAAGAACGCGATCCCCAAGGATCCCGAGAAGCCCTTCGTCACTTCCGGCATCCGCATCGGGTCGCCGGCCATGACCACGCGCGGCTTCACCGAGATCGAAGCCGAACAGATCGCACACCTGATCGCCGACGTACTCGACGCCCCCGAGGATGAAGCCGTCCTCACGCGCGTGCGGGACAAGGTCGCCGAGCTGTGCGCCAAGCACCCGGTATATGGAAAGTAATCCGCAGACGACCAGTCCTGCGTGAACAAGCGGGGTGTGCCGTCCTTGCACGGCGCACCCCGTTTTCTTGTGCGAGTTGAGAAAGGCCGACACACACCATGAAGTGTCCGTTCTGCGGCGACCCCAACACCCAGGTTACCGACACGCGCGAGAACGAGGACGGCGAGGTCGTCCGTCGCCGGCGCCGCTGCGCCCATTGCGACAAGCGCTTCACGACCTACGAGCGCATCGACCTCAAGATGCCGCACATCATCAAGCGCAATGGCATGCGCACCGAATTCGACCACGACAAGCTCACGAGCAGCCTGAAGCTCGCGCTGCGCAAGCGCCCCGTAACCCTGGAAGCCCTGGAAGCCTCGGTCGACCGCATCGAGGCAAAGCTCCTGTCCATGGGCGAAACGGAAGTCCCGAGCGAGAAGATCGGCGAACTCGTGATGAAGGAGCTCAAGAAGCTCGACAAGGTCGCCTACATCCGCTTCGCGTCGGTGTATCGGAATTTCGCCGACGTCGACGAATTCTCCGAAGTGATTCGAGAGGTGCAGACGCGGCCGAAGCGCGCGCGCAAGGAAAGCCCCGACCCCGCCGGTACCGAGAATGACCTTTTCGGCAACTGACCACCGCGCGATGGCCCGTGCGCTGCAACTCGCTGCGCGCGGCCTGGAGACCACGACGCCGAACCCGCGGGTCGGCTGCGTGCTGATGCGCGACGGCGAGATCGTCGGCGAGGGCTGGCACCGGCGCGCCGGCGAGGCGCATGCCGAGATCGAGGCCCTCAAACTCGCCGGCGTCGCGGCACGCGGCGCGACCGCCTATGTGACCCTCGAACCCTGCGCCCACCACGGCCGCACGCCACCCTGCGCCGAAGCGCTGATTCGCGCCGGGATCGTGCGCGTCGTCGCGGCGATGGAGGATCCCAACCCCCTCGTCGCCGGCCGCGGCATCGCAATGCTGCACGAAGCCGGCATCGCGGCGAGCAGTGGCCTGATGGCCGACCAGGCGCATGAACTGAACATCGGTTTCATTTCGCGCATGACGCGCGGACGCCCCTGGTTGCGCCTCAAGGCCGCGAGCACCCTGGACGGCAAGACTGCGCTCAACAACGGCACCAGCCAATGGATCACCGGCGAGGCAGCCCGGCGCGACGGCCATCGCTGGCGCGCGCGCGCGTGCGCGGTACTCACGGGTATCGGCACGGTGCGCGGGGACGACCCGCAGCTCAACGTGCGCGCGGTACCCTGCGAACGCCAACCGCAGCGCGTGCTCGTCGACGCGCGGCTGGAGGTGCCGCTCTCGGCCAGGATCCTGCAGGGCGGACAGTGCCTCGTCGCGGCCGCCTTCGCGGACGAAGAGAAGGTCGCCGCGCTCGCCGAGCGCGGCGTCGAGGTCGTCGTGCTGCCGGACGCCACCGGGAAGGTGGATCTGCCGGCCCTGATGCAGGAACTCGGGCGTCGCGGCTGCAACGAAGTCCACGCCGAAGCGGGTTTCAAGCTCAACGGATCCTTGCTGCGCGAAGGCTGCGTCGACGAGATGCTGCTTTACATGGCGCCCATGCTTGTCGGCGACGCGGCACAGGGGCTGTTCAACCTCCCCGAACTTACCGCCCTGGACGAGGCGGTGCGGCTCGATCTTCGCGACGTACGCAGCATCGGCAACGATCTGCGGATCATCGCCCGCCCGCGCGCGGACTGACCGAGGCGGCGTTCAGGCGTCGCCGCGGCCGGCGCACACGGCGCAGCCGGGATCCCGTCCGAGCGTCACGCTGCGCCATTCCATGCCGAGGCCGTCGAGCAGCAGCAGTCGGCCATCCAGCGTCGTACCGCAGCCGACCAGCAGTTTCAGCGCCTCTGCCGCCTGGGTCGCGCCGATGATGCCGGTCAGCGGTGCGAACACCCCCATCACCGCACAGCGGATCTCCTCCACCTCCTGCCCCTCGGGGAACAGGCAGTGGTAGCACGGGCTCTCGCCCTGGCGCAGATCGAAGACCGAGACCTGACCGTCGAAACGGATCGCCGCACCCGACACCAGCGGCTTGCGATGCCGCACGCATGCGCGGTTGATCGCATGACGCGTAGCGAAATTGTCGGAGCAGTCGAGCACCACGTCGGCGGCCGCCACCTGCGCATCGAGGGCATCCCCCTCCAGGCGCGCCGCCACCGTTTCGACGCGGGCAAACGGATTCAGGCGCAGCAGCGTGTCGCGCCCCGATTCGACTTTCAGGCGTCCGACACCCTCCGCGCTGTGCAGGATCTGGCGCTGCAGGTTGGTGAGATCCACGGTGTCGCCGTCGCACAGGACCAGCGTACCGACACCCGCGGCGGCCAGATACATCGCAGCCGGCGAGCCGAGCCCGCCCGCCCCCACCACGAGCACGCGCGCGGCGAGGATCGCCTCCTGGCCCTCGACACCGATTTCCGGCAGCAGGATGTGGCGGCTGTAGCGGAGAAGCTGATCGTCATTCATCGGCACAAATTTCCACACGGTGCCGGACCCAACGCCGGCACATCAACGCCCTGAGTGATCGGGCTTACTTGTATTCGCGGAATTCCGGCGGCGTGTCGTCGTGGTCGCCGTGGAGGTGGTGTTCGTACACCTTCACGTAGACCTCGTTCGACTTCTTGATCAGCCGCTCGGGAGACTCGACATTGTGCCGCTGCGTTTCCTCGCAGAAATACACGACGGCGCGCGTCAGTTTCACATACAGGGAATTGTCGAGGTGGAATCCTGCATCGCTCAGCGCGTCCTCCAGCGCCTCGAGCGAGAACTCGAGCACCGAATAGGAAACGACGATCGAATGCACGCGGTCCCCGTGGGGCGCGGCATGCAGCCCCTTGAGCAGGCGCAGCGAGCGCAGCGCCTGCTCCGCCTGGCGGGGAGGGTACTCGGAGAAGCGGATTTCCCGCTCCTTGAACAGCCCTGCCGCGGCCACGGGATGCTCATGATGGCGGCCGGCCAGTTTGTAGGCGGTTTCTCTGCGCATCCCTGCCCCCGTTCAATCGCCCTTATCGGGTCATTGTTTTTTATTCTGGACGATCTGCAGGCCTTTGAGAAGATTCACCGCCTGCCCGAGCTGATAGTCGTCCTTGCCGGCGAATTCGAAACGGTGCGGCGACGCCGCCTCGTCGTCTCCGCCCGGCGCCTTGCCGCCCTCGCCAGCCGGCTGCTGCGCCTCCTTGAGCTTGCGTTCGGCATCCGGATCCTTGTCGTTGCCGAGGTGCCCGTCGAGGTCGGCCTCGCGCAAACGGCGCGAGGACCCGTTGGCGCTTTCCTCCACGACGATGTCCGGCTCGATGCCCTTGGCCTGGATCGAACGGCCGCTCGGCGTGTAATAGCGCGCGGTGGTCAGCTTGATCGCGGTGCTGGCATTGAGCGGCAGGATGGTCTGCACGGACCCCTTGCCGAAGGTCTGGGTGCCCATCACCACCGCGCGCTTGTGATCCTGCAGCGCACCGGCGACGATCTCCGACGCCGACGCAGAACCGGCATTCACGAGCACCACCATCGGCAGCGTGCGCGCGCCCTGGGGCAAGGACTTGAGGAAATCCTCGCGCGTGCCGCGCAGGTAGTCCTCGGGGCTCGCGCGATATTCGCGCTTCGCGTCCTCGGTACGCCCGTCGGTGGACACCACCAGCGTATTGCTCGGCAGGAAGGCCGCCGCGACGCCAACCGCGCCGTGCAGCAGGCCGCCCGGGTCGTTACGCAGGTCGAGGACCAAGCCCTTCAGCTCCGTGCCCTTCGACAGCTTGCCGAGATGCTCGACCACGGACTGCGCAGTGTTCTCCTGGAACTGCGCGACGCGCAGGTAACCGTAGCCCGGCTCGACGACCTTGGACTTGACGCTCTGCACCTTGATCACCTCGCGGGTGATCTTCAGCACGAGGGGTTTCGGCTCGCCCTTGCGTGCGATCGTCAGCGTGATGTCGGTCTTGGGCTTGCCGCGCATACGCTTGACCGCATCGTTCAGGTTCATGCCCTTGACCGGCGTGTCATCGAGCTTGACGATGAGGTCGCCCGCCTTCACTCCGGCACGATAGGCCGGCGTGTCCTCGATCGGCGAGATGACCTTGACGAAGCCATCTTCCATGCCGACCTCGATGCCCAGGCCGCCGAACTCGCCGTGCGTGCCGACCTGCAGTTCCTTGTAGGCTTCGGCGTCGAGATAGGCGGAATGGGGGTCGAGCCCGCTCAGCATGCCGCTGATGGCGTGATTGATGAGCTTCTTGTCCTCGACCGGCTCGACGTAGCCCTGCTTGATGGCATTGAAGACGTCGGCAAATGCGCGCAACTCCTCCACCGGCAGCGGTGCCTGCGTGGCCTTGTCGGCACTGGCGGAAAAATTGAGGCTGATCAGCACGCCGGCCACCACGCCGGTCATCACCAGTCCCGCTTTTTGAAGCTTGTTGCGCATGAGCACTCCATCGAGGAAACATCGCCCGGCCCACGCCGGAATATCTAATTGACCTGCACCCACTTCAGGGGGTCGAGCGGCTGCCCCCGATGGCGGATTTCAAAGTATAAACCTGATTCGCTGCCGCCTCCGCTGGCGCCCACGCTCGCAATTGCGTCGCCGCCGGCGATGTTGTCGCCCAGTTCCTTGAGCAGCGCATCGTTGTTGCCGTAGATGGTCAGGTAGTCGCCGCCGTGGTCGACGATGATGAGGTTGCCATACCCTCGCAGCCAATCCGAAAAGACCACCTCCCCAGCCGCCACCGCGCGCACCTGCGAGCCCCCCGCCGCACGGATGAACACCCCGCGCCACGTCGTTCCGCCTTCCGCCCTTGGAGCACCGAAGCGCCCCACGAGTTCTCCGCGCACGGGAAATCTCATCTTGCCGCGCAATTGCGCAAAGCTCACGCCGGTGGGGGTCGGCCCGGCCGACTGGCGGATCTCGCCGACAACGGGCTCGGAGCGCGCCGGCGGCGGCCGCGTCTGCCGCTGTTCCAGGGAGGCGTCCCGAGCAGCTCCATTGCCGGCAAGGGCGGGGCCGGCAGACGGTGCAGCCCCGTCGCGGGCGGAGTCGTTCCTCGCGGCCTGCTCCCGGGCGGCCCTTTCGCGCGCAGCGAGCTCACGCGCTGCCTGCTCGCGGGCAGCCTTCGCCGCCGCGGCAGCGCGCGCCGCTTCGCGCTCGGCTGCACGCCGGGCCAGCACTGCGACCAGTCGCCCGAGGCGCTCCTGATCCTGGCGCAGCGTCCGTTCCTCCTTGCGCTGGGTGCGCAACTGCTCGGCAAGGCCGACCACGGCTTCCTTCCGGCGCGCCTGCACGGCCTCGAGTTCCTTGCGCCGCGCCTGCTGCTCGGCCTCGAGCGCGACCAGCCGGTCCCGTCGCGCGACGATTGCCTCGCCCAGCCGGTTCTTTTCCCTCAGGTCATTGCGCAGAGTCTCGATCAGTTCGAGGCGCGCCTTGCCGAGGTGTTCAAGATAGTAGGCATCGCGCGCGAGCTGGTTCGGGTCGCGCGTCGACAGGAAGGGGGCGACACCGCCGGCCGCGCCATGCACGTAATGCCGGCGCAACCAGTCAGCGAGTTCGGACTGTCGCGAGACGATGCGCGCCTCGACCGCCTGCCGCTCCGCCTCCAGCACCGCGAGATTCCGCTCCGCCGCGGCACGGTTCGACGCGACTTGCTGCAGCTCGCGCTGCACCCGCGAGACCGCCCGCTCGGCCTCGGCGAGTTCCTCCGACGCGCTGGAGCGGGATTCCTCGGTATCGGCGATCTCCTTCTGCAGCTCGCGGATGCGCTGGCGCACCTCTTCGAGGTCGGAGCGCTTCTGCGCCACGTCCGGCGCGTCGGCAGCGTGCACGACGGCACCCGCCAGCAGCACGCCCGTGGCCAGCACGAGACGCAGGCCACGCTGCCACAAGAGTCCGTTCATCGGCAATTGCGCTCTCAGCTTCCGATCCTGCCCGGGGCAGCCGCGCCAGCCTGCCCGGCATGCACGAGATCGTCGTCGGCCAGGGCGTAGCTCTTGATCGGACGCAGATTGGCATCCAGCTCATAGACCAGCGGCTGCGCCATCGGGATCTCGAGGCCGGCGACGTCTTCGTCGGCGCGCCTGTCGAGGTGCTTCACGAGGGCGCGCAAGCTGTTGCCGTGCGCGACGATCATGACGCGACGGCCGGCCAGTATCTGCGGAACGATGACGGTCTCCCAGTACGGCACCAACCGAACCACCGTATCCTTCAGCGATTCGGCGCGGGGAAACTGTGCGCGCGGCAAGGACGCGTAGCGCGGATCGTTCATCGTCAGGCGCTCGTCGCCTTCGGCCAGTGCGGGCGGGGTGGCATCGTACGAGCGGCGCCATGCGTGCACCTGCTCCTCGCCAAAGCGGGCGGCGGTTTCGGCCTTGCTCTGGCCCTGCAAGGCGCCGTAACTGCGTTCGTTCAGGCGCCACGAGTGCTCCACCGGCAACCACAAAGCATCGAGCTCCTCGAGCACCAGGTTGAGCGTCTTGTTGGCACGCTTGAGCACCGAGGTGAAGGCGAGGTCGAAGGCGCACCCCGCGCGCCTGAGCAGCCGGCCGGCAGCGCGAGCCTCGTCGACGCCCTTCGCGGTGAGCTCGATATCGGCCCAGCCGGTGAAACGGTTTTCCGTGTTCCAGGTCGATTCGCCGTGACGGAGCAGAACGATTCTGTACATGAGCGCTCAGAGGATGTGTTGGGAGCGAAAAGGACCGACGCCCCCGGCAGTTGCCGCGCGGATGCCCGAGACGGGCAGACTGCGCACCAAGGCACCGATGGCGCGCTTTTACGGGCCGCGGTATTTTATACTAGTCGCCTGATCTGCACTTCCCGCCATCGTGGACACCAAGACCATCATCGACCTCATCGACAAGCACGAGCACATCGAAACCGCTGCGCGCGCGCTCAAGGCCATCGCGCACCCGCTGCGCCTGAAGATCCTGTGCGTGCTGGGCGGAAACGAGGTGTGCGTCCAGGACATCGTCGAGGCGGTCGGCACCTCGCAGAGCAACATCTCCCAGCATCTCGCGATCCTGCGCGACAAGGCCGTGCTGCAGACCCGCAAGGATGCCAACCGCGTCTATTACCGCATCTGCGACCAACGCACGCTTCAGCTCATCGCCCTGATGCGCGAAGTGTTTTGCAACGACCAGCCCGGCCGCAACTGACCGCCGGGCCGGCGGCGCCCCCTGCCACACACGAGCCGCCAGAGCACAAGAAAAGCAAACGGAGTAAATCTACGTGGAATTCCTGCAGCAAAACTGGTACTGGGCCGCACTCGCGGCCGCAAGCGGCGCATGGCTGCTGTTCGACCTCGCGCGCAGCCAGGGCGACAAGTCGCAGCTTTCGCCCGTCGAGGCGACCCTTCTGATCAACCGCGAGGACGCCCAGCTCATCGACGTCCGCGACCAGGGCGAATTCGCCGGCGGACACATCCCCAACGCACGCCATATCCCGCTCGCCGAACTCGAGCGCCGCAGCAGCGAACTGGAAAAGTTCAAGGACCGCCCCATCATCCTGTGCTGCGCCACGGGCAACCGCTCCGCGGCCGCCCTCGCCACCCTGAAGAAGGCCGGTTTCGAGAAGCTGTTCAACCTGCGCGGTGGCGTCGCCGAATGGGAGAAGGCGGGCCAGCCGCTCAGCCGCAAGAGGAAATGACGATGCACGCTAAGATCCGCATGTACGCCACGGCGGTGTGCCCCTACTGCGTACGCGCCGAACAACTGCTGCGGCGCAAGGGGGTGCAGGACATCGAGAAGATCCGGGTCGACCAGGATCCCGTGCGCCGTGACGAAATGATCGAGCTCACCGGTCGCCGCACCGTTCCGCAGATCTTCATCGGCGACACGCACGTCGGCGGCTGCGACGATCTCTACGAACTCGAACACCAGGGCAAGCTCGACGCGCTGCTGCAGGCCTGAGCCCCCTTCCCCTTTCACCCTTTTCAAACCATTCTTCAGGCACCGACATGTCCGAAAACGCTCAAGCCCCCGTCTTCTCCATCGAAAAGCTGTATGTGAAGGATCTCTCGCTGGAAGTGCCCAACGCCCCGCGCATCTTCCTCGAGCGCGAGAATCCCCAGATCAACGTGCAGTTGCGCACCGAGGCGAGCGGCGTCGACGAGGGCGTCTACGAAATCACGCTGACGGTCACCGTCTCGGCCAAGCTCGCCGACGAACGCACGGTGTTCCTCATCGAGGTTGCCCAGGCCGGCATCTTCCAGATCCGCAACATTCCCGAGGGCGACCTCGAACCGGTTACGATGATCGGCTGCCCGAACATCCTCTTCCCGTATGCGCGCGAGGCGATCTCGGACGCGGTCACGCGTGCCGGCTTCCAGCCCGTGGTGCTCGCCCCGGTCAATTTCGAGGCGCTGTACCAGGCGCAGCAGCAGCAATCCGAAGCCCGCGAACCGGGCGAACTGCCGATCCAGTAAACGCCATGCGCACCCTGCTCCACCGCATCGCTCTCGCGGCCGCGCTGGCAGTCCCGGCAGCGGCAGTGCACGCGATCGAATACCGCTCGGTCGCCGAGCCTGCGATCATGTACGACTCACCGTCGGACAAGGGCAAGCGGCTGTTCATCATCGCAGCGGGAACGCCGCTCGAAGTGGTCGTCAGTCTCGACAAGTGGGCCAAGGTGCGCGACGCAGGCGGCTCGATCAACTGGATCGAGCGCCGCGCGCTGTCAGAAAAGCGCACGGTGATGGTCACGAGTGCCCGCGCAGTCGTGCGCCAGCGCCCCGCAGCCGATGCCCCGGTCGCTTTCGAGAGTGCCAAGGACGTGGTACTCGAAGTCACAGGCAGCGCCAACGAAGGCTGGCTCCCCGTCCGCCACAAGGACGGCGCGAACGGTTTCGTCCGGGTGACCGAGGTCTGGGGGCTTTGAGCCCGACCCGCATTGCCGTGTTCGGCTCCGGCGCATGGGGCACCGCGCTGGCGCTGGCCTTCTCGGCACAACACCGGGTGATCCTGTGGGGGCGCGATGCCGACCACATCTCGGCGCTCGCCGCCGAGCGAGTGAACGCCCGCTACCTTCCCGACGTGCCGTTGCCGCAGGCACTCGAACTGAGTTCCGACTTCGACGCCGCGGCCCGCGGCGCAGACCTTCATCTGGTCGTCACTCCGCTCGCGGGTTTGCGCCAGACTGCGCGCCGCCTGCGTGACGTCGCGCCGTGCACACCGCTGCTCTGGGCATGCAAGGGACTGGAGGCCGGCAGCGGACGTCTGCCACACGAGATCGTCGCGGCAGAACTGGGCGAAGGCGCCGCCTGCGGCGTTCTGACCGGCCCCAGCTTCGCGGCGGAAGTCGCCCGCGGCATGCCGACGGCGATCACGCTGGCGGCAGCCGACATCGCGTTTGCCCGCGAGTGGGTGCAGAAGCTCCACCAGCCACGGCTGCGCATCTACGCCAACAGCGACGTCGTCGGCGCCGAAATCGGTGGCGCGATCAAGAACGTGCTCGCGATCGCTGCCGGCGTTTCCGACGGGATGGGCTTCGGCCTCAACGCGCGCGCAGCCCTAATCACGCGCGGGCTCGCGGAGATCGCACGCCTGGCCACGGCGCTGGGTGGCAGAGCCGACACGCTGATGGGTTTGGCTGGCATGGGCGACCTCATCCTGACCTGCACGGGCGATCTGTCGCGCAACCGCCGCGTCGGACTGGCGCTCGCGCAGGGAAAGACCCTCCCCGAAATCCTGCACGAACTGGGCCACGTCGCGGAAGGCGTGTCCACCGCACGCGAAGTAGCGAGCCTCGCCGCCCGTCATGGCATCGACATGCCGCTGTGCGCTGCCGTCGACGAGCTGCTCCACGGCAACCGCCTGGGGCCGCGCGAAGTCGTCGAACAGCTGCTGTCGCGGGAACCGCGCCAGGAATAGCCAGAAACCCGAGGACAAGAATCCATTCGGGCCGAGCCGTCGAAGTTCGGCGCATGCCCTTCGACAGGCTCAGCGCGAACGGTCGTGGCCGCACATAAGGCCCGCCTGCCTACAACATCGCGCCCGCGAATCCCAGCTGCCGCCACGCCTCGAACACGACCACGGCCACCGCGTTCGACAGGTTCACGCTGCGATTCGACGGGCACATCGGAATGCGCAAGGTGCTTCCCTGCGGCAGCTTCGCCATTACGTCCGCAGGCAGCCCGCTGGTTTCCCGCCCGAACAGGAGGACATCCCCTTCACGGTACTCGACCTTGTCGTAACGCTGCTCCCCCTTCGTGCTCAGCGCGAACATGCGCCGCCCCGCGAGGACGCGGCAGCACGCATCGAAGTCGTCGTGCACGCTGACGCTCGCGAGATCGTGGTAATCCAGCCCGGCACGCGCGAGTTGCCGGTCCGAGAGATCGAAACCGAGCGGACGCACCAGGTGCAGATGGGCGCCCGTATTGGCTGCGAGCCGTATGGAGTTGCCCGTGTTGGGCGGAATTTCGGGTTGATAGAGAACGATGTGGAGCATGTCAGGCCGGAGATGGGGTTCGCGCGACGACCCGGTTCACCACACAGGCGGCGCCATGCGATTTTAACGTGCGCGCGAGCTCGTCGAGCGTCGAGCCGGTGGTCATCACGTCATCGACGATCACGACGGTCTTTCCTGCGAAGGAACCGTGGCAACGGAAAGCGCCCCGCATGTTGCGCCGCCGCTCGATCCACGGCAGCGTTGCCTGCGGCACGGTGTCGCGAACACGCTCGACCGCATCGGCTTTGAACGGCAATCCCCACGCGCGGGCGAGCGGGCGAGCGATCTCCGCCGCCTGATTGAAGCCTCGCTCGCGCAGCCGCGCGGGATGCAGCGGCATCGGCACCACCACGACCGACCCCTGCGGCGGCGCAAACGGCTCGAGCAGGCCGGAAAGGAAGCGCGTCAACGCCAGCCGCCGTCCGTATTTCAAGGCCTGGACGAGGCGATCGACCGGGAACGCATAGGGCAAGGCTGCCACCGTCGCATCGAACGCGGGCTGCGCACGCTGGCAACTACCGCAGACCAGATCCTCTCCGGACGGGATCGCGCACACCGGACAGACCGCCGCCAAGCTCGGCAAGTCGGCCCGACACGCCTCGCAAACCAGCGCGGATCCAGCCTCCTGGCCACATACGAAACATTGGTTCGGCATGAGCCGGTCCGCCACAGTCCGTGCGACCCTCTCCATACGGTAAAGTACGTTTGACAAGTTTTCGCCGAATGAACGAATATGGGAAACTTTGCATTACATCCCGGAACAGCTTTCATGACAATGACTTCCGCGTGCCGCGACATCGAAACCCAGCCCGCCGCCAACGCCGCTCCCCGCAGGAAATGGAGCATCGCCGAGGCCGAAGCATTGTTCGAGATACCGTTCATGGATCTCGTCTTCCGCGCCCAGCAGGTGCATCGCGAGACCTTCGACGCCAATGCCGTGCAGCGCTCGACGCTGCTGTCGATCAAGACCGGCGGCTGCTCGGAGGATTGCAGCTACTGCTCCCAGTCGGCCCGCTACAAGACCGGCCTCGACCGCCAGCAACTGATGGCGGTCGCCGACGTCGTCGAGAAGGCAAAGGCCGCGAAGGCCAAGGGTTCCAGCCGCTTTTGCATGGGCGCCGCGTGGAAGGGTCCCAAGGAGCGCGAGATGGAAACCGTCCTCGCGATGGTGCGCGAGGTGAAGGCGCTGGGCATGGAAACCTGCGTCACGCTCGGCATGCTCAAGGGCGACCAGGCGCAGCAACTCAAGGAAGCCGGTCTCGACTATTACAACCATAACGTCGACACCGCCCCCGAGTACTACGACAAGGTGATCACCACGCACACCCTCGCGGATCGCCTCGACACCCTCGACCAGGTGCGCACTGCCGGCATCAACGTGTGCTCGGGCGGCATCATCGGCATGGGCGAGGGGCGCAGCGGCCGCGCCGGCCTGCTCGTGCAGCTCGCGAACATGGATCGTCCGCCGGAGTCGGTGCCGATCAACAACCTCGTTGCGATCCCCGGCACCCCGCTTGCCGATGCGGAGAAGCTCGACCCGTTCGAATTCGTGCGCACCATCGCCGCTGCCCGCATCATGATGCCGTCCAGCTTCGTCCGCCTGTCCGCGGGCCGCGAGCAGATGAGCGATGAGATGCAGGCCCTGTGCTTCATGGCCGGCGCGAACTCGATCTTCTACGGCGAGCGCCTGCTCACCACGGACAACCCCGAAGCCGACCGCGACGAGAAGCTGTTCGCCCGCCTCGGCCTGCACGCGATCTGAGCGGCCCGCAAGGGATGGCCGGCGACGCAGATTTCGCGCTCGACCGCAAACTCCTGATCCGGCGCTTCGGCCGCGCGGCGGCGACCTGCGAAGAGGTTGCCGTGCTCGCGCGCGAGGTCGCGCGGCGCATGGACGAGCGGCTCGACTACATCCGCATCGAACCCCGGCGCATCCTCGACCTCGGCTGCGGCACAGGGGCCGACTTCGACACGCTGGGGCGACGCTTCCCTGCCGCACAACGCGTCGGCGCCGATTTCGCGTTGCCCATGCTCGCCCGTGCGCGCGGCTCGCGCGGCCTGCTCGACCGCCTGCGTGCGCTGGGACGGCCCCAGGGGCCTTCGCTCGCCTGTGCCGATGCGGCGGCCCTGCCCTTCGGCCGCGCCAGCATGTCGCTGGTGTGGTCCAACCTGATGCTCAACTGGCTCGCCGACCCGCTGCCCGCGCTGCGCGAAATGCATCGCGTGCTGGAAGTGGACGGCATGCTGATGTTCTCGACGCTGGGCCCGGACACCTTGCGCGAGTTGCGCGCCGCCCTGCCGTCCACCCACGGCGAGCGGGTGCACCGCTTCATCGACATGCACGACCTGGGCGACGCCCTGGTGCAGGCGGGCTTTTCCGACCCCGTCATGGACATGGAAGTGCTGACGCTGACCTACGCGGACCTCGACGAACTGCTGCGCGACCTGCGGCTGTCGGGCTGTGCCAACGCGAGCGTCGCGCGCCCGCGCGGCCTGTCGGGAAAGGGGGGCTGGGATGTCGCCCGGAGCACCCTCGAGGCGCTGCGCCGGGATGGCCGCCTGCCCGCCACCTTCGAGGTGGTGCAGGGCCACGCATGGAAGGCCCAATCGAAGACGACCGAGGACGGCCGCGCCATCGTCCGCTTCCAGCCGCGCCCGGGCAGGGCCTGAGGCCGACGTGAGCAAGCCCTGCGCGGGGCCGGTGTGGCTCTTCGACCTGGATAACACGCTGCACAACGCCAGCGCCCACATCTTCCCGCACATCAACGTCAGCATGACGGCCTATCTCGCGCGCCATCTCGCCCTCGACGACGAGGAGGCCAACGCCCTGCGGGTGCGCTACTGGCGCCGCTATGGCGCGACACTGACCGGCCTCATGCGCCACCACGGCGTCAATCCGCACCACTTCCTCGCGGAAACCCACCGCTTCGAACGCCTGCACGCGATGATGGTGTTCGACCGCGCCCTCGGCGCACTGCTGCGCCGCCTGCCCGGGCGCAAGATCGTGTTTTCCAACGGACCGCAGCGCTATGCCGGCGCCGTTCTCGAGGCAATGGGGATCCGCCGCCACTTTGCGGCGGTGTATGGCATCGAGCAGATGCGCTTCCATCCGAAACCGCAGATGCACGCCTTCCGCCACCTGCTGCACGACCTGCGGCTGCCGCCGCAATGCTGCATCATGGTCGAGGACACGGCCGAGAACCTGCGCACCGCCCGCCGTCTGGGGATGAAGACGGTGCTGGTCGGCCGAGGCGTGAAAAAGCCGGCCTACGTCGATGTCAGGATCGCATCCATCCTCGACCTGCGCCGCGCGGCCGGCCGCCTTCTGCCGCGGTAGCGCTACCGCGGCAGCACAGCGCTCAGCCCGCGGCCTTCAGCCAGCGCGCCGCATCGAGTGCGAAGTAGGTCAGGATGCCGTCGGCACCGGCGCGCTTGAAGGACAGCAGCGCCTCCATCACGCACGCCTCTTCCGCCAGCCAGCCATTGGCGATCGCCGCCTTGAGCATCGCGTACTCGCCGCTCACCTGATACGCGTAGGTGGGAACCTGCAGTTCGCTCTTCACGCGGCGCACGATGTCGAGATAGGGCATGCCCGGCTTGACCATGAACATGTCGGCGCCCTCGGCGATGTCGAGCGCGACCTCGCGGATGGCCTCGTCGGTGTTCGCCGGGTCCATCTGGTAGGTGTACTTGTTGCCCTTGCCGAGGTTGCCGGCCGAGCCCACCGCATCGCGGAAGGGGCCGTAGAAGCTGGAGGCGTATTTCGCCGAATAGGCGAGGATGCGCGTGTAGATGCGATTGTCGCCGTCGAGTTCGGCGCGGATGCGCGCGATGCGGCCATCCATCATGTCGGACGGAGCGACCACGTCGGCGCCCGCCTGTGCATGGCACAGCGCCTGTTTCGCGAGCGCCTCGAGCGTCTCGTCGTTGAGCACGTAGCCGCGCGGGTCGTCGGGGTCGATCAGTCCGTCCTGGCCGTGGCTGGTGTAGGGGTCGAGCGCGACGTCGGTGATCACGCCGAGTTCCGGGAAGCGCGCCTTGAGCGCCTGCACGACGCGCGGCACGAGGCCGTCCGGATTCCACGCCTCCTCGGCACCTTCCGTCTTTCCGGCTGCATCGATCACGGGGAAGAGCGCCAGCGCGGGCACGCCCAGCGACACCGCCTCCTCGGCAACGTGCAGCAGCTTGTCCAGCGACACGCGCGTGACCCCCGGCATCGACGGCACGGTCTGCGTGACATTGTTGCCTTCGAGGACGAAGACCGGATAGATGAGATCGTCGGCCGACAGACGCGACTCGCGCATCAGGCGACGCGAGAATTCGTCGCGGCGCATCCGCCGCATGCGGGTCGCAGGAAAGGTTCCGGTAGGACGCATGTTCGATCCAGCTCCAGTTCAGTTATTCGACACGAAACATAAGGTAACGAATTCGGATGGGAACTTATTCAAAGTCCATTTACTCTGAAAGTTCGGATGGTGACGAGCCGTCCCCCGCTTCACCTCCCTGAGCGGGTGCCTTAATCCCGTTAAGGCGTTTGACCCCGGGCTTTATCCCCTTTAGCCCGGGGTCTTTTATTTTCCGGCACCACCCAGCCGCGCCGCAGCCGGAATCGGGCGCAACTCTTCCGTCGGAAGATTCAGCCAGCCCGCCACGGTGTGCTCCACCTCTTCGGCCCCGACCTTCTTCAGGCTCGAAAACAGTTGCACCGTGACCTGTGCCCCCATCGGCGCCACTTCGCGACGCACCGCGGCCAGCGTTGCAGCGGCCTCGTTGCGTGTGAGCTTGTCCGCCTTCGTCAGCAGCACGTGAATCGGCCGCCCGCTGGGCAGGAACCAGTCGATCATCTGACGATCGAGCGGCGTCAGCGGATGACGGGAATCCATGATCAGCACCAGCCCGACGAGATTCTCGCGCCGGCGCAGGTAGTTCTCGAGGAGGCTCACCCACTGCCGGCGGATCGCTTCGGGCACTTTCGCGTAGCCGTAGCCTGGCAGGTCGACCAGCACCGCCCCGCAATCGAGACGGAAGAAGTTGATCAGCTGCGTACGTCCGGGCGTCTTCGATACATATGCCAAACGAGTATGATCGGCAAGCGTATTGATGGCACTCGACTTGCCGGCGTTCGAACGGCCGGCGAAGGCAATCTCCGCCCCGTCGGGAACCGGCAGATCGCCCGGTTTTGCAATGGAAATCTCGAATTTTGCGTTGCGGAAGAGCGACATCGGAAAGGAGAGGAAAACGCGGATGGTTATGCCGGTCGGCGTACATTGCATCGCGCAAATCCCGCCAGCTGTTATAGAATACCGCGTTTGCGATAACCACTCACGGCTTTCTGAGGACACCATGATCAAGCGTTCCCTGCTGCTCTCGCTGCTGCTGGTTACGGGCGGCCTTCATGCCCAGGACCAGGCTCCCGACCTCGCCAAGGCGAAACAGACTGCAGAAACCCTCTGCGTCGGGTGCCACGGCGCCGACGGCAACAGCCCGATTCCGGTCAACCCGAAACTGGCTGGCCAGCATGCCGACTACCTGTTCAAGCAACTGAAAAACTTCAAGGGCTGGAACGGCAAAGCTGCCGAACGCGAGAACCCGATCATGGGCGGCATGGTCGCCGCGCTCGAGGAAGCCGACATGAAGGCGCTTGCGATCCATTTCTCGTCGCAGACGCTGCAGCCGGACTCGGCCAAGAACCCTGAGCTCGCAAAGCTCGGCCAGAACATCTGGCGCGCCGGCATCCCGGCCAAGGGCGTCCCTGCCTGTGCCGGCTGCCACGGTCCCGCCGGCGCCGGTCTGCCTGCGCAGTTCCCGCGCCTTGCGGGCCAGTACGCGGACTACACCGAAGCCCAGCTGAAGGCTTTCCGCGACGGCGTGCGCAAGAACGACCCTGCACAGATGATGCAGACCATCGCCCTGAAGATGACCGATCCGGAGATGAAGGCAGTCGCCGACTACGCCGCCGGCCTGCGCTGATCGTCCGGTTCCGCCGGAGTCTCGAAAGGGGTGGCCTGGCGCCACCCCTTTTCCTTTTCCGGCACCTCATCGTCCTGCCCGACCTTCGCACGACGCGCAAGATCGGACGATAATGCTCCCTTTGCATGATCGAGCGAACGCAGCATCCAGGAACGATAGCCATGGCACAGAACCCCGGTAGTCCGAACTCCGCCCGCTCGCCCAACTACACTGCCGCCGAGGCGAGGCAGGCAATCCTCGGACGGCTTTCCCCGACCGGCGGGTGGGAACGCATCAACGTCCGCAGCGCCCTTGGGCGCGTGCTCGCCGAGGATGTCATCGCGCCGTGCAACGTGCCGGCGCACGACAACTCGGCAATGGACGGCTACGCGGTACGCCATGCCGATCTTGCGACGCAGGGCGAGAGCGTCCTGACGGTGGTCGGCACCGCATTCGCCGGCAAACCCTTCTCCGGCATCGTCGGATCCGGCCAGGCCGTCCGCATCATGACCGGAGCGCCAATTCCGGAAGGCGCCGACACCATCGTCGTGCAGGAAGTCGCGCGCGCAGCCGAAGGGAAGGTGCACGTTCCCCCGGGGCAGCGCGCAGGACAGAACCTCCGCCGCGCCGGCGAGGACCTGGCACTCGGCGGCGTCGCCCTGCCCGCCGGCAAACGCTGCGGCCCTGCCGAATTGGGCCTCGTCGCCTCGCTCGGCATCGCCGAAGTGGTCGTGCGCCGCCGTCTGCGCGTGGCTTTTTTCTCCACTGGCGACGAACTCGCATCGATCGGCAAGCCGCTTGCACCGGGCGAGGTGTACGACAGCAACCGCTACACCTTATTCGGCGCACTGTCGCGCCTGGGCTGCGACCTCATCGACATGGGGGTGGTGCGCGACGACCCGCAGACTCTGGAAACGGCCTTCCGCGACGCGTCGGCCAATGCCGATGTAATCTTGACCAGCGGCGGCGTATCAGTCGGCGAGGCGGATTTCATCCGCGAGCTCGTGAATCGCCTGGGCGAGGTTGCCTTCTGGAAGATTGACATCAAGCCCGGACGACCAATGGCCTTCGGCCGCGTCGGCGATGCGTGGCTGTTCGGCCTGCCAGGCAATCCCGTCGCGGTGCTGGTGACCTTCTACCAGTTCGTGCAGGACGCCCTGCAAACCCTGTCCGGCGTATCACCGCTGCCCGAGCCGGTCTTGTTCGAAGTGGCATGCGGGGAGAGTATCCGAAAGCAGCCCGGAAGACGCGAGTTCTTGCGCGGGCGCCTTGCCGTCGTGAATGGCCGCCAGACGGTACGGCTCGCCGGCGCCCAGGGCTCCGGCGTGCTGCGCTCGATGTCGGAAGCGAACTGCTTCATCGTGCTGCCCGAAGAGCGCGGCGATATCGAGGCAGGCGACACCGTGCAGGTACAGATCTTCGACGGTCTCGTGTGAGACATACCAACAGGACGACGCAATGAATCAGGACGAACTTAAGAAGGCCGCAGCGCGAGCGGCGCTGGATTACGTCGAGGACGGCATGATCGTCGGTGTCGGCACCGGCTCGACGGTCAACCATTTCATCGATGGGCTGGCCGACATGCGCGACCGCATCGCCGGAGCCGTCTCCAGCTCGGAGGCGAGCGCACGCCGGCTCGAGTCCTATGGCATCCCCCTGGTCGACCTCAACGACGTAACCGAACTACAGCTCTATGTGGACGGCGCCGACGAGATCGACGGCGGGTTTGCCATGATCAAGGGCGGCGGCGGCGCACTCACGCGCGAAAAGATCGTCGCTGCGGTCGCCGATCGCTTCGTCTGCATCTGCGACCAGTCCAAGCTCGTGAACTGCCTCGGCGCATTCCCCCTGCCGGTGGAAGTGATCCCGATGGCCCGTGCCTATGTCGAGCGCCGCCTCACGCGCATTGGCGGACGCCCCGTGCTGCGCGAAGGCTTCGTGACCGACAATGGCAACCTGATCCTGGACGTACATGGGTTGCGCATTCGGGATCCGAGGAGCCTGGAAACGGAAATCAACCAGATCACCGGCGTGGTGACCAACGGCTTGTTCGCGCTACGCGGCGCCGACCTGCTGCTGATGGCCACCCCCGCCGGGGTCGAGCGGCGCGTGGCGGTGACTTCCTGAATCGAAGACATCGGTGCAATATTCCCGTCACATTAGGCTGCTAGCCTCGCGGACTCTCGGGACCGGAACATGAAGATGAACAAGCACACCTACACGCAGTTCGACAAAGAGCTGGAAGCCATACGCAAGCGCCTGCTGGAAATGGGTGGACTGGTGGCGCAGCAGCTGACGCGTGCGATCGAAGGCCTCGGGACGGGCAACCAGGATCTGCTCGAACAGGTCATCGCCGATGACCGCAAGGTCAATGAAGAGGAAGTCGCGCTCGACGATGCCTGCATCCATGTCATCGCGCGCCACGCCCCGGCAGCGGGCGACCTGCGCATGGTCATGACGATGATCCAGATGATCACAGACCTCGAGCGCATCGGCGACGAGGCCAAGAAGATTGCCAAGGCGGGGCGCCAGATCATCGACTCGGACGCCGCCTTCGTTCCCAAGGTGGAGCTGCGGCACGTGTCGACGATGGTCGTCGAGATGCTGCAGGGCGCGCTCGACGCCTTCGCGCGCATGGACCCGACGGCGTCGCCCGACATCGTGCGGCGTGACAAGGAGGTCGATGCAATCTTCAAGGGCATCATGCGCCAGCTCATCACGTACATGATGGAAGATCCGCGCGTGATCACGCGTTCGCTGGACGTGCTGTTCATCGCCAAGTCGATCGAGCGCATCGGCGACCATGCGAAGAACCTGTCCGAATACGTGGTGTACATGGTCAAGGGCCGCGACGTGCGCCACGAGGGTGTCGAGGCGCTGGAGCGCGCATCCGGCGCCAACTGACGGCAATCGCGCCGCCCTGTCGTGGCGGCCAATGCAAAAAGGGATGGCCGCGGCCATCCCTTTTTCATTGGCGCGCGCCGATCTCCGGCGCTCAAGCTCACTGCGCCGGGGGGACGTAGCCGCCGACCTGGTCGGCGCCACCGCCGAAGAAATGCTTTTCCATCTGCTCCGACAGGTACTTGCGCGCACGCGCATCCATCAGATTGAGACGGTTTTCGTTGATCAGCATGGTCTGGTACTTGACCCACTGCTGCCAGGCTTCCTTCGAGACGTTGTCGAAGATGCGCTTGCCGAGCGCACCGGGAACCGGGGGCAGGTCCAGCCCCTCGGCCTCGCGACCAAGCTTGATGCAATTGACCATACGGGCCATCGTTCAGTCCTCTCTTCTGCAATCGGGTTCATCGGATTCGGTGGGGCTCATTCTAGCGGATTCCCCGGCACAGCTCTCAGCCATGGTCCATTGATCGCGCCCGCCGCTCTTCGAGCGGTACATCGCCTGGTCGGCTGCCGCGATCAGCTGCTCGGAGGTCGATGCGTGGCGCGGGTAAATCGCGATCCCGAGGCTCGCGGTGATGCCGACGGTACGCCCGCCAAAGTCGAAGCGCAGCCCCTCGATCACCTCGATGATGCGGTGCGCAAGCTCGCACAACTCGGTCTCGCCGGCATCGGGCACCACGACGCCGAACTCGTCGCCACCGAGGCGGCAGAACATCTCGTTGCGGCGGATAACGTCGCCGACTCTGTCCGCCAGCGACACCAGCACCTCGTCCCCGGCCTGGTGGCCGAACTCGTCGTTGATCGGCTTGAAACCGTCAAGGTCGATCGCGAGGAGGCCGACCTCGTCGCCGCGGCGCGAGGCGTCGGCGAGTTGCCGGTCGAGCTCCTCGTGGAAGCGACGACGATTGTAGAGCCCGGTCAGCGGATCGTGCTCGGCCAGCTCGACCAGCCGCTGCGCGGTGCGGCGCTGTTCGGTGACGTCCTCGTAGATCCACAGACGCCCGATGCCACGACGCCCTTGCGCAGCCTCGACGAGCGCGGCGATGTCGGTGACGATGCGGCCGTCCTTGAAATGCACTTCATGAGGCTCACTGACGACGTAGGTGCGCAACACCGCGTCGATGTGCTCAAAGTAGGCTTCGGGCTGCTCGATGAGCTCGGCGACGCGGCTTTGCAGCACCACGTCGCGCATGCCGATGAGGTTCTCGTCGGGCGGAAAGCCCCAGATGTCCAGCATCGCGCGGTTGTAATAGAGCACACGGTGGTCGCGGTCCATGAACAGGATGCCCAACCGGATGACATTGAGCAGCGCCGACAGGCGCTGGCGCTCGTCGTTCGAACGCGCGAGGTAGCGCTCGCGCAGCGCCTGCGCGCGCCGCAGTTCGGTGACGGTTTCGAGGAGCTTGTACTCGGCTTCCTTGCGCGCCTGAATGTCCTCGGCCGACATCCTCAGGCCGGCGGGCTGCGTGACGTCCCTGCCCAGCGGCCGCCAATGGCAGGCGACCCAGCAGATGTGGCCGTCCTCGCGTAACAGCCGCATCTCGAAATCCTCACCGAGACTCCCCTCCGCCACGCGCTGCGCCATGCGCTGGCAGTAGCGGCGATCGGATTCATGCACCAGCAGCGCGAGCGCATCGGGTGCCTCGAGGCACGCCGCGGGACTCCAGCCTGTCAGCCGCTGTATTGACGGGCTGATCCAGGTCAGACGTCCGCGCATGTCGAACAGGGCTTCCACGCCATGCACGCCTTCTGCAATCTCGCGCAGGCGGGACACGCCAATGGCAAGCTTATCCAGCCGCTTCGCGTGATCTGCTGCGGACCCGCGAGCTCCCGCGTCGAGGGAAAGATGCGCGACGGTTTCCAATGCATCGAGACGCGACGCGATCGCGGCGTCATCGCCGGTCTGCCGGCGGACCGCCGCGTTGCCATAGAGGAGCGCCACACCGCCCCCCAGCCCCCCCGCCGCAAGGAGCACCGGACCCAGCACGCCCCAGTCGCCAACCACGCCGAAGTGCGCGCCGGCCAGGGCGCCAAGGCCCGCGAGCAGCGCTCCCGCCACGCCGGCCAGCGCCGGCGCAGCCCGCCACGGGACTTGCTTGCCGCTCACGAGGCCTCCGCACGCATGCTGCACGCGCACCATCGGCCGGACAATGCGCGCGCGTCCGTCATAGCTTCTTCACGAACACTTTCGAGCGGCGCTGGTAGTTGTACAGCTCGCGCTTCTTCTGCGGCAGGGCCTCGGGACCGATTTCGCTGAAACCGCGTTCGCGGAACCAGTGCGCGGTGCGCGTCGTGAGCACGAACAGGCGCTCGAGGCGCTGGTTGCGCGCGCGCTGCTCGATTCGGCGCAGCAACTGGTCGCCAAGCCCCGCGCGGCGGTATTCGGGAGTAACCGCAAGGCAGGCGAGCTCCGCCGCACGATCGTCGGAAAAAGGGTACAGCGCCGCGCAGCCGACCAGCACGCCGTCGTGCTCGACGACCGAGAAGCGGTCGATCTCCTGTTCCAGCAGTTCGCGCCCGCGCCGCACCAGCGTGCCGTCCGCCTCCATCGGCGAGATCAGCGCGACCAGCGCGGCGACATCCTCGAAGCTCGCGTCGCGCAGACGGAACAAGGGGTCGCGAGACACGACGGTACCGACGCCGGCGTGGGTGAAGAATTCCAGCAGCAGGCCGCCGTCCTTGTCGTGATCGATGAGGTGCACGCGCGACACGCCGCGCCGCACCGCGCGGATCGCGCACGGCAGGTAGAGGTCGAGGTCCTCGGTGAGCCCCTCCCCCGCATTGAACATGCGCTCGGCCTCGTCGGCGGTGACCGAATCGATCAGGCGCTGGTCCGCATCCAGCAGCCCCGGCGCGTCACACAGGTAGATCAGCTTCTCGGCCTTCACCGCAACGGCGACCGCCTCGGCAACCTCCTCCATGCTGAGGTTGAAGATCTCGCCTGCCGGCGACACTCCCATTGGCGAGATCAGCACGACGTTCTGCTGGTCGAGGTCGGCGTTGATCTCCTCGGCGATGATCTTGCGCACGGCGCCCGTGTATTGGTAGTCGACGCCATCGACGACCCCTACCGGACGGGCCGTGATGAAGTTGCCTCCGGTCACGCGCATGTAGCTGCCCGCCATGGGCGTGTTCGGCAAGCCCTGCGACAGCAGCGCCTCCACCTCGAGGCGGGTGACCGCCATCGCGGCCTTCACGCATTCGAGTGCATCGGCATCGGTGACGCGCAAGCCGTTGTGGTAGCGCGGCTCCAGCCCGCGGCGCGCGAGCTCGGCCTCAATCTGTGGACGTGCGCCATGCACCAGCACGAGGCGGATGCCCAGCGCGGCGAGCAGGTTGCAGTCGTAGGCCAGGCTCTGGGCGCGCGCGCCGGCGGCGACCTCCCCGCCGAAGGCGATGACGAAGGTGCGTCCACGGAAGGCGTGAATGTAAGGCGCAGCCCCGCGCACCCAGGCCACGAACTGCTCGGTCGACGCCGCGATGTCGGATGCCGCGGGATTGGAGGAGGGATTGGAGTGGCCGCTCAATTCTTCACCATCAGGAAATCATAAACCTCGCCGGGTGCGGCTAAGGGCACGCGTGCCCGGTCCATTCTAGCGGAATGCGCGGCGCATGGCGGCGCGAGCTCCTCACGGCGGGGTGACGCGGCTGCCGACCCGGTCCGTCAGCGATCCAGGACGGACTCGAGCCGTTCACAGAGCGTGCGCAGCACCTTGATGCGCGCAAACAGCTTGTTGTCCGCCTCCACCAGCGTCCAGGGCGAAGTCTCGGTGCTGGTGCGATCGACCATATCGCACACGGCATGGGCATAGCTGTCCCAGCGTTCGCGGTTGCGCCAGTCCTCGGCGGTGATCTTGAAGCGCTTGTGCGCCTCGGCTTCGCGCGCGCGGAAGCGCTCCAGCTGCTCGTCCTTGCCGATCTGCAGCCAGAACTTGAGCACCACCGCACCGGCGTCGGCGAGCTGGTCCTCGAAGTCGTTGATCTCCGAATAGGCGCGCATCCAGTCTGCTTCCGAGCAGAAGCCCTCGACTCGCTCGACGAGGACGCGGCCGTACCACGAGCGGTCGAAGATGGCGACCCGACCTTGCCGCGGCAGATGGCGCCAGAAGCGCCACAGGTAGGGCTGGGCGCGCTCCTCCTCGGTCGGCGCGGCCACCGGCACGACGTGATACTGGCGCGCGTCGAGCGCGGCCGTGACGCGGCGTATGGTGCCGCCCTTGCCCGCGGCATCGGCCCCCTCAAACACCAGCACGAGCGAACGCCCGCGGAAAGCCTCGTCGCGCGTGAGCAGCGCGAGTCGCCCCTGGTAGCGTTCGAGCAGCGTCTGGTACTCCTTCTTGTCCAGCGGCTGACGCAGCACGAGGCTGTTGAGCAGGGTGCGAGCGTCCGGCGCGGGCGGCAGCGGCGGCGCGGTCTGGCGCGTCACGAAGTGGCGCGCGCTGGCATCCAGGCGCTTGCGCAAGGCGTCGAGGAGCGTGCGCGCGACGAAGAGTTCGCGGTAACACGGATCGGAGCCGTCGACGATCAGCCACGGTGCCTCGCCCGTGCTGGTATGGCGCAGCGTGTGTTCGGCCACCTCACGGTGGCGGTCGTAGCGTTCGCACGCATGCCAGTCCTGCTCGGTGACCCGCCAGCGCGTGCGCGGATCCTTCTCCAGTGCCTTGAGGCGCTTGCGCTGCCCGTCCTTCGAGAGGTGGAACCACAGCTTGATCAGCAACACCCCTTCGCGCACCAGCATCGCCTCGAAGCGGTTGATCTCGTCCAGACGCTGATCGAGGTCGGCCTTTTTTGACACCTTGTCGACACGCTCGCGCATCGGGTCGGTGTACCAGTTGCCGAACAGGATGCCGATGCGCCCGCGCGGCGGCAGCGCGCGCCAGAAGCGCCACATGAAGGGACGCTCAGCCTCCTCGGTGGTGGGCGAGTCGAAGGCCAGCGTCTGGATGTGGCGCGGATCCATCCACTCATTGAGGAGGTTCACCGTCTCGCCCTTGCCGGCGCCATCGATGCCGTTGATCAGTACGACGACGGCAAAGGATTTCGCCTCGAGCAGATCGAACTGCGCGTCGAGCAGCTGCGCACGCAGCGCCGGCTCGGCGGCATCGTACTCGTCCTTGTCGACCTTGTGGCCCAGTTCTGCCGATTCGAACATCGTCCAGCCTCCTAGAAATCGCCCCACGCGGTCTGCAGTGCGGCGATCGCGGCGAGTCCGGCGGTTTCGGTCCGCAACACGCGCGGTCCCAGCCTCATCCCGACGCAGCCGGCGCTGCGGCACGCCGCGAGTTCGTCGTCGGACCACCCGCCTTCGGGGCCGATCAGCAGTTGCGCCTCCCCGGCCGGGCGGACGGCATCGAGCAGACGCTGCGTCGCCATCGGATCGAGGATCAGCCGCAAGCACTCACGGTGGCGTGCGAGATAGTCGCGCAAGCCGCAGATCGGTGCGACGAGCGGGACACGGTTGCGTCCGCTCTGCTCGCAGCCCGACACCGCGACCTGCTGCCAATGCTCGACCCGTTTGGCCGCGCGCTCGCCGGCGAGGCGCAGGACCGAACGCTCCGCCTGCACCGGGACGATCGCTGCCACGCCCAGTTCGACCGCCTTCTGCACGATCCAGTCCATCTTGTCGCCGCTCGCGAGGGCCTGCACCAGCACCAAGCGCAGCGGCGACTCGCGCTCGACCTCGCGCCGATCCTGCAGCGCAGCGAAGCATTGCTTGCCGCGCACGGACAGCAAGGCAGGCACCTCGCCGCCGCTGCCGTCGAACAGGATGACGGGATCGCCGTCGCGCAGGCGCAGCACGCGCGCAGCATGGTGGGCCAGCGCCTCGGGCAGCTGGATCTCGCCGGAAGCCGGCAGCGGGAAGGGGCAAAAGAAGCGGGAAATCATCGTGGTGTATTATAAGGACACTGCATTCCCGCGAGGCCCGCGCCCGGCACGGCCATGATTTCCAGTGTTCCCGAACGCCCCTCACGCGGCCTCTCAAGCGGCCCATTACGCGCCCGCCCGGCGCCAGTCTGCATGGCGTGCCGGAACGCGTCGGCCGGCAGTCCCCTGCCCATCGGCGGGCTGATGAGCGCGGGGCAACGCTGATGCCCACGGCCAGCCAAAGGCTTGCGCAGGCGCGGGCGCTCGAATCGCTGGTGCGCGACATCGCGCGCGAGGTGATCCTGCCGCGTTACCTGAAGACCGCACGCAACCGCAAGGCGGACGGCACGCTGTTTACCGAGGCCGATCTCGAATCTCAACGCCGCTTTTCCGAGGAACTGCCCAAGCTGGTGCCCGGGGCCGTGCTTGGCGAGGAGATGAGCGCCGCGGAGCAGGCGCACCTGTGGAGCGACGGGCGAAGCGGCTTGTGGTGCATCGATCCCATCGACGGCACCACGAATTTCGCCAATGGCATTCCCTTCTTCGCCGTCTCGATCGCCTATCTGATCAATCACGAGCCGCGCTTCGGCGTCGTCTACAATCCGGTCACCGACGAATCCTTCTACGCGGCCAAGGGCGCCGGCGCCTTTCTCAACGGCGTCGAACTGCCGCTGCGCGTGGCTGCGGCGCATCTGCCGGATGCGGTGGCCGGCATCGACTTCAAGCGCATCAGCCACCACCTCGGCGACGAACTGGCCGTGCGCCCGCCGTATTTCTCGCAACGCAATTTCGGCTCCAGCGCACTCGAATGGTGCTTCGTCGCCGCGGGACGGCTGGACGTGTATGTACACGGCGGGCAGATGCTTTGGGACTACGCGGCGGGCAAGCTGATCCTCGATGAAGCGGGCGGCAAGGCAACCGGACTGGACGGCGGGACGGTGATCGCGGGCCCGTCGATCAAGCGCGGCGTGATCGCCGCGGCCAGCCCCAGCCTGTTCACCGAGTGGCGCAACTGGGTCAGCGCCCACTCCTGATCGCCCGGCACCAGGCCTGAGGCGAACGCACACGAACCCTGCCATGATCCCCCGTCGCAGCACCCCTAGAAGCGATTCATGACTCTATCCGCCGCCACACCCTCAGGTTTGCAGGAACGCCGCTCCCATCCCCGCGTGCGCGAGATCTTCATCGAGGCGTGCGAACTGATCATGCCCTTCTTTGCCCGGGAAAACCGCTGGGGCAACTCGACGCTCGACCACCTCGCCTACCGCGTGCTGCGCGACCATTACCCCGAGCTCTCCTTCGAGGAAGTGCACGTGCTGGTCGTCGCCGCGCATCGCGTCCACGCCACCCGCGGCCAGCAAACCCGCTTCAACGACGCGTGAGCGCAGCGCGCCACACCCCGTGACCCCACCGCAACGGCAACCATCATGTCGACCAAACATCCCATCATCGCCGTCACCGGTTCGTCGGGTGCCGGCACCACGACCGTCAAGCACACCTTCGAGGCAATCTTCCATCGCGAGAACGTGAATGCGGCCATCGTCGAAGGCGACAGCTTCCACCGCTACACGCGCGAGGAAATGACGAAGCTGATCGAGGAAGCCGAGCGGGCGGGCCAGCGGGGTATCAGCCATTTCGGTCCCGAAGCAAACCTCGTGGAGGAACTCGAGGCCCTGTTCCGCGCCTACGGCAAGTCGGCAACCGGACGGCACCGCAGCTACATCCATGATGCCGAACGCGCCGCGCGCACCGGCCTGCCGATGGGGAGCTTTTCCGGCTGGGAGGATCTTCCGGTCGGCACCGACTGCCTGTTCTACGAGGGACTGCACGGCGCCCTCGTTACGGACAAGGTCGACGTCGCCCGTCACGTCGACCTGCTGATTGGCGTCGCGCCGACGATCAACCTCGAATGGATCCAGAAGCTGCACCGCGACACGCGCGAGCGCGGCTACTCGCCCGAGGCGGTGCAGGACACGATCCTGCGGCGCATGTACGACTACGTGCATTACATCGTCCCGCAGTTCTCGCGCACGCACATCAACTTCCAGCGCGTTCCGGTCGTCGACACCTCCAATCCCTTCATCGCGCGCGAAGTACCCACGCTCGACGAATCGATGGTGGTGATCCGCTTCAAGGACCCGCGCGGCGTCGACTTCCCCTACCTGCTGCGCATGATCCACGACGCCTTCATGTCGCGCGCGAACAGCATCGTGATCCCCGGCGGCAAGCTCGATCTGGCGATGCAGCTCATCCTCACGCCGCTGATCTGGAAGCTCATGGAGCGCCGGCGCGAAGCGATCTGACGCCCCGCGAGACGCGCCCCGGGGCGACATTTGACTCGAATGCACAGGGGTTTGTGTGCATTTTGCAGTGCAGCAGGCGCTACCCAAGCGCCCCCTTTTTCGGCGATAATCCGCGCTTTTCCCAGCCAGCCACCAGGCCCGAGAGATCCATGCAGGCAGCCCGCAACGAGAACCCGCGCAACGTGCGGCCCCCGGTCTTCAACCCTGTCACCGGTGCGATTCGTGCCTTGGCGATGGATGCCGTCCAGCAGGCCAATTCGGGCCATCCGGGCGCGCCTCTGGGCATGGCCGAGATCGCCGAAGTGCTGTGGCGCCACCATCTGCGCCACAATCCCGCGAATCCGAAGTGGGCCGACCGCGACCGCTTCGTGCTGTCGAACGGCCACGGCTCGATGCTGATCTACGCGCTGCTGCATCTCACGGGCTACGACCTGCCGATCGAGGAGCTCAAGCGCTTCCGCCAGTTGCACAGCAAGACTCCGGGCCACCCCGAATACGGCTACACCCCCGGCATCGAGACGACCACCGGTCCGCTGGGCCAGGGCATCACCAACGCCGCGGGCATGGCGCTCGCCGAGAAGATGCTCGCCGCCGAGTTCAACCGCCCCGGCCACGCGATCGTCGACCACCACACCTACGTCTTCCTCGGCGACGGCTGCCTGATGGAAGGCATCTCGCACGAAGCCTGTTCGCTCGCCGGCACGCTGGGCCTGGGCAAGCTGATCGCCTTCTACGACGATAACAACATCTCGATCGACGGTCACGTCGAGGGCTGGTTCACCGACGACACGCCCAAGCGCTTCGAAGCCTACGGCTGGCAGGTGATCCCCAACGTGCAGGGCCACGATGCAGCCGAGATCGACGCCGCGATCCGCGCCGCCCAGGCCAACACCGCGCAACCGACGCTGATCTGCTGCAAGACCGTGATCGGCGCGGGCGCCCCGAACAAGCAGGGCAGCCACGACGTGCACGGCGCGCCGCTGGGCGCTGCAGAGATCGCCGCGACGCGCGAGCACATCGGCTGGACCCACGCGCCGTTCGAGATTCCGGCCGACGTCTACGCCGCGTGGAACGCGCGCGACAAGGGCGCGGCCCTCGAAGCAGGCTGGGACCAGCGCTTCGCCGCCTATGCCCAGGCCTTCCCGGCCGAAGCCGCCGAATTCAAGCGCCGCATGGCAGGCGAGCTGCCCGCCGACTGGTCGGCGCACGTCGACGCGGTCATCGCCAAGATCGTCGACAAGGCCGAAACCATCGCCACGCGCAAGGCGAGCCAGAACAGCATCGAGGCCTTCGCGCCCAAGCTGCCCGAACTCGTCGGCGGCTCCGCAGACCTCGCCGGCTCCAATCTCACGCTGTGGTCGGGCGCCAAGGGCGTCACGAAGGATGCCGGCGGCAACTACATCTACTACGGCGTGCGCGAGTTCGGCATGGCCGCGATCGCCAACGGCATCTCGCTGCATGGCGGCCTGATCCCCTACACCGCCACCTTCCTGATGTTCAGCGAGTACGCGCGCAACGCGCTGCGCATGGCCGCGCTGATGAAGGTGCGCCAGCTGTTCGTATTCACGCACGATTCGATCGGCCTCGGCGAGGACGGCCCGACGCACCAGCCGGTCGAGCAGACCGCGACGCTGCGCCTGATCCCGAACATGGACGTGTGGCGCCCCTGCGACACGACCGAATCGGCCGTGGCCTGGGCGCACGCGATCGAGCGCAAGGACGGCCCCTCGTCGCTGCTGTTCTCGCGCCAGAACCTGCCCTTCCAGGCTCGCACGCCGGAGCAGATCGCGGCGATCCGCCGCGGCGGTTACGTCTTGTCGGACGCTGCCGGGGGCAAGCCGCAGGCGGTGATCATCGCCACCGGATCGGAAGTCGCGCTCGCCGTCGCGGCGCAGAAATCGCTGTTCGAGGCCGGCATTGCCGTGCGTGTGGTGTCCATGCCCTCGACCAACGTCTTCGACCGCCAGGACCGCGCCTATCAGGGCGAAGTCCTTCCCGCCGGCCTGCCGCGCGTCGCCGTCGAAGCGGGCGTCACTGACGGCTGGCGCAAGTACGTCGGCCTCGAAGGCGCGGTGATCGGCCTCGACCGTTTCGGCGAGTCCGCCCCCGCCGGCGAGCTGTTCAAGTATTTCGGCATCACTGCCGACGCGGTCGCAGAAGCCGTGAAGCAGATCGTGAAGTAAGCGTCGTCGCCGCGCTCCCGGCGCAGTCGGCGCCGGCAGTCCGCGGCGCCGGCTTTCGGATTGTGCTGTTCGTATCATTGCTCCGGGAGAATCCTCGATGACCATCAAACTCGCCATCAACGGCTACGGCCGCATCGGTCGCTGCACGCTGCGCGCCCTGTACGAACTGGGCCTGCGCGACCAGTTCGAGATCGTTGCGATCAACGCCTCCGGCGATCTGGCGACCAACGCCCACCTGACGAAGTACGACACGACCCACGGTCGTTTCGCCTTCCCGGTCGAGACTGAAGGCGACAATGTCTTGATCGTCAATGGCGACCGCATCCCCTTCTTCTCGACCAAGGATCCGCTGGGCGTGAACTGGGGCGACCTGGGCGTCGACGTGCTGCTCGAGTGCACCGGTGCCTACACCGCCAAGGCCAAGGCCGAAGTGCTGCTCAAGCAGGGCGCGAAGAAGGTGCTGATCTCCGCTCCCGGCGGCGACGACGTCGATGCGACCATCGTCTACGGCGTGAACCACGAGGTGCTGACCTCAGCGATGACCGTGGTGTCGAACGCCTCGTGCACGACCAACTGCCTCGCCCCGGTCGCCAAGGTGCTGCAGGACAACATCGGCATCGAGAAGGGCCTGATGACGACCGTGCACGCCTACACCAACGACCAGGTGCTGGTCGACGTGCGCCACAAGGACCTGCGCCGCGCCCGCGCCGCCGCGCAGAACATCATCCCGACCAAGACCGGTGCCGCCAAGGCCGTGGGCCTGGTGCTGCCCGCGCTGAAGGGTAAGTTCGACGGCTTCGCGCTGCGCGTGCCGACGATGAACGTCTCGCTGGTCGACCTCACCTTCACCGCCAGCCGTGCGACCTCCAAGGAAGAGATCAACGCGCTGATGAAGGAAGCCGCCAAGGGGCCGCTGAAGGGGGTGCTGGCCGTCAATGAGGATCCGCTGGTGTCGATGGACTTCAACCACGACTCGCACTCCTCGATCTTCGATGCGACGCAGACGCGCGTGATGGACGGCAACCTCGTCAAGGTGCTGGCCTGGTACGACAACGAGTGGGGCTACTCCTGCCGCATGCTCGACGCCGCCCGCGTGTTCCACAACGCGAAGTAATACACCCGCGCCAAAGCAATCCAACGCCCTGCCCTGCGGGGCGTTTTCACATCGGGAAGGAATCCATGCAAGTCAAGAAACTCGTCGACCTCAATGTCGCCGGCAAGCGCGTCTTCATCCGCGCCGACCTCAACGTGCCGCAGGACGAGGCCGGCAACATCGTCGAGGACACCCGCATTCGCGCCTCGCTGCCGTCGATCAAGTACTGCCTCGACAACGGCGCCGCCGTGATGGTCACCTCGCACCTGGGCCGTCCGACCGAAGGCGAAGTGCGCGCCGAGGACACCCTCGCGCCGATCGCCGTGCGCCTGGGCGAACTGCTGCACAAGCCCGTGCGCCTGATCCGCGACTGGGTCGATGGCGGCTTCGAAGTGAAGCCGGGCGAAGTCGTCCTGCTCGAGAACTGTCGCTGCAACAAGGGTGAGAAGAAGGACAACGAGGAACTGGCGAAGAAGATGGCCGCACTCTGCGACATCTACGTCAATGACGCCTTCGGCACCGCCCACCGCGCCGAGGCGACGACCCACGGCATCGCCCGCTTCGCCCCCGTCGCGTGCGCCGGCATGCTGATGGGCGCCGAGATCGACGCGCTCACCAAGGCCACCGAGACACCCGCACGCCCGCTCGTCGCGATCGTCGGCGGCGCCAAGGTGTCGAGCAAGCTGACCATCCTGAAGACCCTCGCGCAGAAGGTGGACCAGCTGATCGTCGGCGGCGGCATCGCCAACACCTTCCTGCTCGCCTCCGGCCATCGCATCGGCGACTCGCTGGCCGAGCCCGAGCTGGTCAAGGAAGCGCAGGCCGTCATGGACATCATGAAGGCACGCGGGGCCGAAGTGCCGCTGCCGGTCGACGTCGTCGTCGCCGACGAAGTCTCGGCCCTTGCGCGTGCGAACCGCATCCCGGTCGAGGAAGTCGGCCCGCACGACCGCATCCTCGACGTCGGCCCGAAGACCTCGGCAAAACTCGCCGACATCATCGCCCACGCCGGCACCATCGTGTGGAACGGCCCGGTGGGCGTGTTCGAGCACAACCAGTTCGCCGGCGGCACGAAGATGATGGCCTCCGCCATCGCCCACTCCGACGCCTTCTGCATCGCCGGCGGCGGCGACACGCTGGCGGCGATCGCGAAGTTCCACATCGCCCAGGACGTCGGCTACATCTCGACGGGTGGCGGCGCCTTCCTCGAGTTCCTCGAAGGCAAGACCCTGCCCGCGATCGCGGCGCTCGAGGCGCGCTTCAACGACTGACGCAGTCGCCACCCGCGCGGGCCGCCAATACTGCGGCCGGGCATGAAAACGGCCACCCGTAGGTGGCCGTTTTCACTGGTATCGCAGAGCCGATCCTGCTGTCAGCCGCAGCTGCAGCTTCCGCAGCCGCCGCACTTCTGCTTGCGCGTGACGAGGTAGTCGGCAATCTGGTCGCGGTCGAACTCGAAATCGTCACTGCTCTCGTAACCGATCCCCGGCTGAAAACTCTGGCCGTCGATCACGATGGTGAGCGCGTGCATGTTGCTCGCGGGATCGTGAGCGACCGAAAGGTCGTAGCTGCCGCCGCGCGGCAGGCTGTCGAGCAGGGAACGGGTAACGTCGTCGATCATGGGCGCTTCATCCTTCACGAGTGATCATTCGCCGGGCGGCATCGTATCCGGCGGCGGCGCATTTTCGCGGATTGCCCCCTGCCGGATATTGTCCGAAGTCAACCGGATGCGTCAGCGCGTGTAGTAGCCGACACCGACGAGCATGTCGTCGACGCGCCGGATGAACGAGTGCTTCGTCTCCAGCTTGTCGGTGACCGGATTGCGCCATGCGTAGTCGAGTTCCCCGTCGCCCTTGCGGCTGACGATGTTGACCATGTCGGCGACGATGGCCTTGCCCTTGGGGTCGCGCAGCGCCCGCCCGTCGCTGCCGACCAGCTTGGGCATCGCGCCATGCGCGAGGAAACGCTGCGACTTCAACTCGATCGCGAACACGTAGAGATCGTCCTGCACGAAGCCCCCGTCGAGCGCGTTGAACGCCGCGACGGCCGCCGGGGCGCCCTTGTCCTTGACGGTGGCAACGGCACGCTCAAGCAACTCCTTGGCTTGCGCCGGGGTCGCGCGCGGCACGTAGTAGCCGACGGCGATGATGCGCTCACCGACCTTGCGGAACAGCGTCACCTTCGGCTCCTCGCGATTGTCGATGCGGTTGAGCCAGCGGTACTCGACCCGACCTGCCTCATTCGCCGCCGCCATGGCGAGCATTTCGCGGAAAAAGGGTTTCCCGGCGGCATCCTGCATCGTCGCGACATTGCGTCCGACCAGCGCCACCGACGACCCGCCGCTGGCGAGCATGGTGCCGTCCGTGGCCAGGGCGTACACGTAGAGCTCGCGGTCCTTGAATTCCGCGGCGCGGTTGAACTCATCGAACGCCGCGTCCCCCACTTCGCGATAACGCGCGACTGCCTTGTCGAGCAAGCGCATGCTGCGGTTCTCGTCGGCACGCTGCACGAGCGCGCCCACCCCCCCCTCCACAGACGCAGATTCGGCGGCAAGCATGGGCGGCGCCATCACAACAAGCGCAAACAGGGAGGCGATGGAAGCGAGTTTCATGGCGTCTGGAAGTTCCGGCAAATAAATTGATGAAGGCAAAATTATAGGAACCATCAGCATCTGTCGAGAGACAGACATCATCCAGGCACAGACAAACGGGGCACCAAGCATCCTGCCTCCCGGCCGCGCAGGGGCCGTACGAGGGCCGCGCGCAGGTAGAATCGTGTTCTCGGATGCATATCGACACGGAGACAACATGCCGCGCCACACGAAGATCGTCGCCACCCTGGGCCCTGCCTCCTCCGACCCGCAAGTATTGGAACGCATGGTGCATGCGGGGATCGACGTCGTGCGCATGAATTTTTCGCACGGCAAGGCGGATGACCACATCGCCCGCGCCACGGCGATCCGCGAGGCCTCCGCGCGTGCGGGCCGGCCGGTGGGCATCCTCGCCGACCTGCAGGGCCCCAAGATCCGCGTCGGCAAGTTCGCCGGCGACCGGGTGCTCCTGCACAAGGATGCCGAGTTTATCCTCGATGCCCACTGCGAACTGGGCGACACCTCGCGCGTCGGCCTCGACTACAAGAACCTGCCCAGGGACGTGAAGACGGGCGACGTCCTGCTGCTCGACGACGGACGCATCAAGCTGGTGGTCAATCGCGTCATCGGTGCCGAGATTCACACCACGGTGAGGGTCGGCGGCGAACTGTCCAACAACAAGGGCATCAACCGCCAGGGCGGTGGCCTCACCGCACCCGCGCTGACCGCGAAGGACATGGACGACATCAAGACCGCCGCCCTGATCGGCGTGGACTTCGTGGCCGTTTCCTTCCCCAAGAGCGCCGCCGACATGTACATGGCGCAGCAACTCCTGCGCGCCGCCGGCAGCGAAGCCCTGCTGATCGCAAAGATCGAGCGCACCGAGGCGGTCGCCAACCTCGACGAGATCCTCGACGCCTCCGACGGCATCATGGTCGCCCGTGGCGACCTCGCGGTCGAGGTGGGCGACGCGGCGGTCCCGGCGCTGCAGAAGAAGATGATCCGCGCCGCACGCGACCGCAACAAGCTGACCATCACCGCCACGCAGATGATGGAATCGATGATCGGCAGCCCCGTGCCGACGCGCGCGGAAGTGTCGGACGTCGCCAATGCGGTGCTGGACGGCACCGACGCCGTGATGCTGTCGGCGGAAACCGCGTCGGGCAAGTATCCGGTCGATGTCGTCGAGGCAATGAGCCGCGTGTGCCTCGAGGCAGAGAAGTCCGCCGAGGTCACGCTCGACCGTGAGGTGCTCGACCGCGTGTTCACGCGTATCGACCAGTCGATCGCGATGGCGGCGATCTGGACCGCCTGGCACCTGAAGGTCAAGGCGATCGCCTCGCTCACGCAGACCGGCTCGACCGCACTGTGGATGAGCCGCCTAAACAGCGGCGTGCCGATCTACGCGTTGACGCCCGAACTGCCCGCGCGCAACCAGATGACGCTGTACCGAGAGGTGTTCCCGCTGCTGATGTCGCAGACGCACCAGGATCGCGACCTGCTGCTGTGGGAAGCCGAACAGATCCTGCTCGACCAGGGGGTCGTCGAGCACGGCGACCTGATCGTGCTGACGATCGGTGAACCGATCGGCGCCTCCGGCGGCACGAACACGCTGAAGATCGTGCGCGTCGGCGAGCACCCCGCCCCGCACCTGAACGAACAATGAGCGTGCAGCGCTCGCGCCGCGACTGCTAGACTGATAGGTTTTCGATGACGCCTCCCGGTGCCCGCGATCCGCGGGAGAATCGGGAATGCGGTGAAGCGGTGCTGCCTGCAGCGCCGCGATTCCGCGACGTGCCCAACGCTGTGAGGGGGACCGCCGCCGCACGATGCCACTGACCCGCGGGTCGGGAAGGCGCGGCGCGGGACGAACCCGAGTCAGAAGACCGGCCGGGAGGCAGAACAGCGGCGGACTGGTCCGTTCGCCGCCCACTGCGCTTCAGAAGGGGAATCGATGAAGACCGCCACGCCCGGCCACCAGGCCCACCACCAGTTCGACGACGCCGAGCGCGCCGCCGTGTATCGCAACATCCTCGCGCGGCGCGACGTGCGCGGACAGTTCCTGCCCGAGCCGGTCGCCGACGACATGCTTGCCCGCATCCTCACCGCCGCACACTTCGCCCCGTCGGTCGGCTTCATGCAGCCGTGGAGCTTCGTCCTTGTCCGCGACCAGGCCGTGAAGCAGCGCGTGCACGACGCCTTCACGCTTGCCAACGCCGAGGCGGCGCAGATGTTCGAGGGCCAGCAGCGCGAAGTGTATTCCGGCCTGCGCCTGCAGGGCATCCTCGAAGCGCCGATCAACCTCTGCATCACCTGCGACCGCGACCGCGCCGGCCCCGTCGTGATCGGCCGCACGCACATCAAGGCGATGGATATCTACAGCTCGGTGTGCGCAGTGCAGAACCTGTGGCTCGCCGCCCGCGCAGAAGGACTGGGCGTCGGCTGGGTGAGCATCTTCCGTCAGTCGGCGATCCGCGAGATCCTGTCGCTGCCCGAGCGCGTCATGCCGGTCGCCTACCTGTGCATCGGCCACGTCAGTCACTTTTTCGATCAGCCTGAACTGCAGACGGCCGGCTGGCGTCAGCGCCTGCCGCTCGACGAGCTGGTGCATTTCGACGGCTGGGGCGGCGAGCACGCGGACGCCGAGTCGCTGCGCGAAGAGCTGCGCGCAGCCCAGGCGCTCGCGGCCCGGGGGCTGCCACCGCTCTGACGTGGCGGCGCGGCGGCGGGTAGTTGCATGCCGTTTCCTTCGCCGGACCCACCGCCGCCCAACAAACGCTAGAATGCGAGCCAATTCGCAACCCCGCACGTTTTGCGTGCCCGCACTTGATACCGGAGAAGGACAATGCCCCTCGTTTCCATGCGCCAGCTGCTCGATCATGCCGCCGAAAACGGCTACGGTTTACCGGCGTTCAACGTCAACAACCTCGAGCAGGTCCAGGCGATCATGGAAGCCGCGGCCGAAGCGGACAGCCCCGTGATCATGCAGGCGTCGGCCGGCGCACGCAAATACGCCGGCGAAGCCTTTCTGCGCCACCTGATCGACGCCGCCGTCGAGGCCTATCCGCAGATCCCGGTCGTGATGCACCAGGACCACGGCCAGTCGCCGGCGATCTGCATGGGCGCGATCCGCTCGGGCTTCTCCAGCGTAATGATGGATGGCTCGCTGATGGAAGACGGCAAGACGCCGTCCTCCTATGACTACAACGTTGCGGTGAGCCGCGAGGTGGTGAAGTTCTCGCACGCCATCGGCGTGACCGTGGAAGCCGAACTGGGCTGCCTCGGCTCGCTCGAGACCGGCCAGGCCGGTGAAGAGGATGGCGTTGGCGCGGAAGGCACGTTGGACCACTCGATGCTGCTGACCGACCCCGACCAGGCCGCCGACTTCGTCAAGCAGACCGACTGCGACGCGCTGGCGATCGCGATCGGCACGAGCCACGGCGCCTACAAGTTCACGCGCAAGCCCACCGGCGACATCCTCGCGATCGACCGCATCAAGGCGATCCACGCGCGCCTGCCGAACACCCACCTGGTGATGCACGGCTCCTCCAGCGTGCCGCAGGAGCTGCTCGAGGTCATCCGCCAGTACGGCGGCGACATGAAGGAAACCTACGGCGTGCCGGTCGAGGAGATCCAGACCGCGATCAAGTTCGGCGTGCGCAAGATCAACATCGACACCGACATCCGCCTCGCAATGACCGGTGCAGTGCGCAAGTTCCTGTTCGAGAACCCGTCGAAGTTCGATCCGCGCGAGTTCCTGAAGCCCGCCCGCGAAGCCGCCAAACTGGTGTGCAAGGCGCGTTTCGAGGCCTTCGGCTGCGCCGGCCAGGCGAGCCGCATCAAGCCCATGTCGCTGGAAAAGATCGCCGCGCGCTACAAGTCCGGCGAGCTCACCCAAATCGTCCGCTGAGCCCTGAGCGGGCCCGCGCCTGCAGGCGCGGTGCCCGCCAGCGCAGCCCATGTCCAAGCCCAACCTCAAGCTCAGCGTCAGCTTCGAGTTCGAACTCGAGGCCCCCGCCGCTTTCGTTGAGGCCAGTCACGAAAAACTGTGCAAGGCCGTGCAGGAGCTGTTGGGCGCGATGGTGCTGCAGGGGATGCCGACGGTGACGGCAAAGCAGCTCGCGAAGGCGGGGGTCGCGGTAGTTTCGCACCACCATCACCTCGACGTGCTGAACACCGCAGCCGCGTCGGTTCCGCGCGCGGAGCTCGTCGCCGCCGGCCCGCATCTCACCGACGACGAACTCGATCAGCTCGCGCGTCGCTCGGCCGGGCGCGTGCCCCTCGCCGACGCCGAGCGCGGACGCTTCCTGCGCCGCCATGCCCTCGCGCTCGCGGGCGAATTCCGCATGGTGCCCTGCGTGGTCGGGGGGCGCCTGAGTTCGGGCAAGGACGCTGCCCTCGCGGCACGGCTGAACCTCACCAACGGCAGCGTGCTGGTCAGCGAGCAGGACCGCCAGAGCCGCTTGCAGGCCAACCAGGACGGGCTGGTGGTGGCAATCCAGGGCTCGGAAGTCCGCCTGCGCGGCGCCTGTGCCGGACACACGCTGAGCGGCCCGGTGATCGAGGTGGCGCTGGGTGAGCTCGCGGCGCACCGCGACGCCCTGGTCGCCATCTGGCAAAAGGGCGGCTGATCACGCCCTGCCGGCAGGCGCCCGGCCGCATCGCGGCACGCCTCCTGCGAAACTTGCACAGGCCGCCGCTCAGTACGAGTCGGCGTGACCTTCCCACATCTCGGGCCTGAAGCGCACGACGCGGTTACGCCCTTCCTCCTTCGCGCGATAGAGGGCCACGTCGGCGAATTTCACGGACTGCCAGAAGGTTTCACTGTCTTCGGGGAACATCGCGAGGCCGATCGAGATCGTCTTCTTCAGAATCGCTCCGCCGACCTGGATCTTCAGTTCCTCGACCGTGGCGCGAATATTTTCGGCGACACGCAGCGCATTGTCGGCCTCGGTTTCCTGCAGGACGATCAGGAACTCCTCGCCGCCGAAGCGGATGACCATGTCGGATGCCCGCACCGATGTCCTCAACACGGCGGCCATCGACTTGAGCACGGCGTCGCCGGCGTCGTGGCCGTAGGTGTCGTTGACCATCTTGAAGTAGTCGATGTCCAGCACCAGAATGGCCAGTTCGGTCTTGCGCCGGCGTGCCGTGGCGACCAGGGTGTCGACGTATTCCTCGAGGAAGCGGCGATTGTTCAGGCCGGTCATCGCGTCGCGCAGCGACGACTCGCGCAGCGTCTCCGTCAGGCGCTTGGCCTCCAGCACGGGCGCCATCTCGCGCACGTAGACGTTCACGTACGGCACCTGGGCGTGGAAACGCGCGGCCTCGGATTCGCGCACCACGATCTGGACGATGCTGCCCACCGAGCCGGACTGCATGATGGGTACGCAATAGTGGCGCCGCATCTCGCCCGCTTCCTCGGGCTGCTTGAACGCGTAGCAGATGCCCGGCTGGGTGAGCCCGTCGACGGCGTGGCCGGAGCGCTTGGCGCGGCACATGTCGCTGCGCACGAGGATCTGCGGATCGCACCAGCGGCACGGACTGCCCTGCACGCCATCGACCATGAAGGGTTCCAGCTGCTTCGGCCCGGACGTCTCGTAGATGGAGAATTCGCGCACGCCGAACTGGTCGGTCAGCACGCGCCCGAAGCGGTCGAAAATTTCGGACTTGGTCTCGTCCTCCTCGATCGCCTGCTTGAAGCTGGAGGCGTCGGCCAGGCCATTGACCATGTCGATCGCGACCTCGAGCTGGTTGTCGTCCTGCCTCAGGGTGCGCCCGGTGAGCTGCACCACGCGCTGGCTGATGCGCGCCAGGCCGTCATCGAGGAAGGTGAGCAGGTTGTTGGTTTCGCTTGCGATCTGGCCGATCTCGTCATCGGTGCGCTTCTCCACGCGCCCCTTGAAGTCGCCCTTCAAGGCGCGCTGCACCGCGCGCTCAACGGCCTGCGCGGTCGAGCCCACGGGAAGGATCAGGCGCCGCGCAAGCACGATGGAGAGGGCCGCGAAAACGGCCATCGTGATGCTGATCCAGGTCACGGTCGTGAGCGCCTTCGCCTTGAGTTCGGAGAGCGACAGCTCCATGGTCACCGCGCCGAGCACGGTGCCCTCGCTGACCTTGTGGCACTGCAGGCAGTTGGGCGTACCTCTCGAAGAGGCGGCGAACGGAATGGTGCCGCGGAATACCGAGTCGCCTGCTTCGTCGCGAATCTCGTAACGGGGCTGACCGTCCGCAAGCACGAGCTTTTCGATTTCGTCGGCATTCATTTCGCGGTTCATGCCGGCGCCGAACTGCTCATTCACATGCAAGGAGCGCACGACCCGCGCGGTGCGCAGACCCTGGACCTCGACCAGACGGTTGAGGAACTGCTCGCGCTTGTCGATGACGCCCTGGATCATCGCCTCGGTCAGATGGACGCGGACGACTTCCGCGGCCGTGCGCACGTGCGCGGTCGACGAGGCGATGGAATAGCTGCGGAAGGCATACAGGCTGATCAGGATCAGCATCACCAGCGTGCCAACCGCGATGCCGCCGAACAGCAGGGTCATCTTACGATTCAGATTCATTCGGATTTCGGGGGTACGCGGCTCCCCCGCTTGGTTATTTCGCCGGGGTGCAATTATGCCCGGAAACGTCTTGTAACACTCGACGAAAGGGGTAGTCGGGCTTGCAGGTGGCATCTTCTGCGCCGGCCCCCGACGAACTCGAACCGGACGTCGTGGTCACACGCACACCCCAGCCCCAGACAGCGAGAAAAACGATGATCCGCGCATTCCTCCCGGTGGCGTGTGCCGCCCTGTTCCTTCCCCTCGGCGCGACCGCAGCCGGCCAGGCCGACGGGCTTGCCTACCTAGATCACTCCCTGCGCTTGCTGCATTCCGAAGAAGTCGTCAACCTGCGCCAGCGTTATGGCGGGAAGCCGCTGCTGCTCGTCAACACCGCCAGCCACTGCGGCTACACGGGACAGTTCAAGGCGCTCGAAGCCCTGCACAAGACATACAAGGACCGCGGCCTGAAGGTCGTCGGCTTCGCCTCGAACGACTTTCGCCAGGAGGCCGCCAACGAGGCGGAGGCCGCGCAGGTGTGTTTCGTGAATTACGGGGTGAGCTTCGACATGTTCGCGCCGATCGGGGTCAGCGGCGACGGCGCTCACCCTGTGTTCCGCGAACTGGCGCGACAATCCGGCGCTCCGCGCTGGAATTTCCACAAGTACGTGGTGGACCGCAATGGCAAGGTGATCGCCGCGTTCCCGAGCCGGGTCGAGCCGGATTCGCGCGAAGTGCGCGAGGCGATCGAGCGCGCGCTCTAGGCAGAAAGGGCCCCGCTGCGCCCTGCTCGGCGGCCCATGACCGGAGCGGGCAGTCGTGACATCATCCCGGTCGCCGCGGGATCCGCCCGCATGAGACACCGCCGGGGTCGCCCATGTCACCTTCCGCCGCACAGCTCGCCACCCTCGTCGCAGCATGGGCGCTGTACGGATCGATTCATTCGCTGCTCGCCTCGTTCACGGCGAAGGAATTCGTCGCACGGCGCTGGCCTGCCGCAGCGCACGCCTACCGGCTGACCTTCAACGCGGTCGCGGCCCTGCTGCTCGTGCCGCCCGCGTGGCTCACCTTCGCACTGCGCGGCCCGCTGCTGTGGGAATGGTCGGGCATCGGCGCCTGGCTTGCGAACGCCGTCGCGCTGGGCGCCCTGGCGGGCTTCCTGTGGACCACGCGCCATTACGACATGGACAGCTTTTCCGGCCTCGCGCAGTGGCGCACCCGAACGCATTCGCCAGCAGACCAGGAAGGCCGCCTGCATCTGTCGCCGCTCCACCGCATCGTGCGTCATCCCTGGTACTTCCTCGGCCTGCTGATCCTCTGGACACGCGACATGGATGCCGCCCGGCTCACGTCCTCGCTGTGCATCACCGCCTACCTGTGGATTGGCTCGCTGTTGGAAGAGCGCAAGCTCCTCGCCCTGCACGGCGCGCGCTACGCCCGCTACCGCGCCGCCGTCGCGGGGCTGATCCCCTTACCAGGGCGCATCCTCACGCGCGCCCAGGCCCGGGCGCTCCTCGCCGAAGGTGATTCCCCTGCAGGCAACAAGGCTTTGCGTAACGGGGGCGGCGGAGTATAGTCCGCGGAAATTTCCGTTTTGTTACGCGTTCTTACACTTCGCCTCAGGCGTCGGATCGGCCCCCTGCGGGAGCCGCGTGCGACGCCCGCGCAGGTCCGGGATCGCCCCACGCAATGACTCCGATCAAGACCATACGCGGACTCCTGCTGACTGCTGCCGTCGTGTTCTCGACTGCGCTCGCGGTCGCCACCCAGTACGTCGTCTCCGGCCTCCACGAGCGCTCGATCCGCGAGGAAGCGATGCGCGACGCGAGCACCTTCGCGGAAATGACCTTCCAGTCGATGTTCCAGCTGATGCGCACCGGCTGGACGCGCACACAGCTCGAGGAGTTCATCCGCGCGATCGAGCACTCCGTCGACAAGACCTCGCACCAGATCGCGATCTACCGCGCACCGCGCGTCACCGAACTGTTCGGCGAGATCCGTCAGCGCGAGATGGATGCCGCGATCCTCGAGGTGATCGCGACGGGCGAGAGCCGCCGCGTGGACGACGGCCCCGAGGTGCGCTTCATCAATCCCCTGCGCGCCGAGGCGGAATGCCGCCAATGCCACACCAACTCCAAGCCCGGCGAAGTGCTGGGCGTGATCGACGTGCGCCAGGACATCCGGCCGCTCCTCGACGCCGGCAACCGCCAGTTCATGTTTGCCTTCGCCCCGGTGGTGCCGGTGGCGATCGTGGCAACACTGCTGATGGTGGTCTATATCCGCCGCCGGCTGAACAAGGCGATTGCGGGCTTTGCGACGAACATTCGCTCCATCAGCCGGCTTTCCGACCTCAAGCTGCTTGAAAAGGCTTCGCTCGATTTCGGCTTCAGCGAATTCAGCCCGGTCGCCACGGAAGTGAAGCAGCTCATCGAACGCGTGCGCAGCGTGGCCGTCGATAAGGAGATGCTCGAGTTCGAGATCCGTCTGCTGGAGAAATTCATCCTCACCTCCGACGTCGTCAAGGACTGGCGCGAGTACGTGAACCGCCTGCTCATCGACATCGACGGCGTGATGCCGGCCTATGCGCTGTTCTCGATCTTCAAGACCGGCGACGACATCTTCGATCTCGAGGTGTTCTGGCGCTACACACCGTCGACGGAGAGCCGGCAGCTGTTCGAGGAGACGGTGCGCGAATCGCTCCGCCGCAATCCCTACTTCGCCGACGGCTACGCGGTGCGCATCGAGCACAACATTGCCGACAGCTCGCGCAGTTCGCCCGAACTGGTGCGCAACGACATCGAGGTGCAGACGAAGTCGCTGCTGGTCGAGGCCCCCAAGATCGGCGGCATCGTCGGCATCGGCATGCAGGCCCAGGCCGGCGCGGACACGACACGCTGGCTGGTGGTCGAGAGCATCCTGTCGACGCTGCTGAACGTGGTCGGCTCGGTCAAGGCGATCGACAAGTACACCAAGGATCTCGAGTACTACGCGACGCGCGATCCGCTCACCAACCTCTACAACCAGCGCGTGTTCTGGGAGCTGCTCGACAGCGAGGCCACGCGCTCGGGCCGTCACGGCTACAAGTTCGGCCTGCTGATGATCGACGCCGACAACTTCAAGTCGGTGAACGACACCTACGGCCACGGCTTCGGCGACGTGTTCCTCCAGGAGGTCGCGACGGCCATCCGGCGTGCGATCCGCGAGGACGACCTGCTGGCGCGCTACGGTGGCGACGAGTTCGTTGCGATCCTCCCCGAGACCGACCTCGCGGGCACCATCGAGGTCGCCCAGCGCATCATCGATGCCGTCACCTCACTATCCATCGAGACCCCGGACAGCACCCGCGTAAGCGGCTCGCTGTCGATCGGCATGGCGGTCTATCCGGATCACGCCATCGAGACCAAGGACCTCTTCCTGTTCGCCGACAGCATGATGTATCGCGCCAAGGCCGACGGCAAAGGCCGCGTGGCGATCCCGACCGAACAGGACGTGGTCGAGGTGTTCCGCTCGCTGTCCGAGAAGAGCATGCTGATCCTCGCGGCAGTCGAGGCGCGCGGAGTGATCCCCTACTACCAGCCCATCATCGACCCGAGAACGGGCAGAGTGGAGGCGCTCGAGGTGCTCTCGCGCATCCGCCTCGAGGACGGCTCCATCCTCGTCGCCGACGCCTTCGTCGCGATCGCCGAGAAGATGGGCCTGATGCACAAGCTCGACTACATCCTGATGGAGCGCGCCCTCGAGGCCGCGGTCGCCGCGGACTACCAGGGTCTGCTGTTCCTCAACATGTCGCCGCGCGCGCTGGTGCTCACCGATTTCGTGCAGGAGACGCGGCGCATCGCCGGCGCATCGGGTTTCGACCCGGCGCGCATCGTGTTCGAGATCACCGAGCGCGAAACGATCAAGAACATGGCCCTGCTCGAACGCTTCATCAACACCCTGCGCGGCGAAGGCTTCCGCCTCGCGATCGACGACTTCGGCTCGGGCTTTTCGTCCTTCCACTACGTGAAGCGCTTCCCGATCGACTTCCTCAAGATCGAAGGCGACTTCATCCTCGGCATGAAGCACAACGACAAGGACCGCGCCCTGGTGCGCAGCATCGTCGCGCTCGCGCGTGACCTGGGCATCCGCACGGTGGCCGAATACGTCGAGGATGCCGAAGTGCTGGGCAAGGTGATCGACCAATCGATCGACCTCGCCCAGGGCTATCACATCCAGCGTCCGACGCCATCCATCGAGCAGGCCATCGGCATCGGAAGCTGAACCGGGCGCTTACAATTCGTTATGCTTCCCGGAACTCCCGATCGGCGGACACGCTCAAAATACGTGCGTTTCCCCATTCATCCCAGGAGGCAATAATGAAAAGAACATTGATTGTCGCGGCCCTGTCGGTCCTGACGATCGCCGGCTGCGCACAGAACCCTTTCTACGGCGAAAATGCCCAGACGGCGCGCGGAGCCGCCATTGGCGCCGGCGCGGGGGCGATCCTCGGCAACGTCGTCGCCGGTTCGGGCAACCGCACGACGGGTGGCCTCGTGGGCGCGGCGATCGGCGCGACCGTCGGCGGGCTGGTCGGGCGCCAGATGGACAAGCAGGAAGCCGAACTGCGCCAGCAGATGGCCGGCACCGGCGTGCAGGTGCAACGCCAGGGTGACACGATCCGCCTGCAAGCGCCCGAGAACATCACCTTCGATACCGGCCGCGCCGACGTGAAACCGCAGTTCCAGCCGGTGCTGTCGCGCCTTTCCCAAAGCATTCAGCAGTACCCCGACACCGTCGTGCAGATCGAGGGGCATACCGACTCGACCGGCTCGGCGAGCTTCAACCAGACGCTGTCCGAGAACCGCGCCGAGTCCGTACGCAGCTACATGGCCCAGCGCGGCGTGGAATCGAACCGGCTGGTCGCCGTCGGCTACGGCGCATCGCGCCCCGTCGCCGACAACAGCACGCCCCAAGGCCGCGCGCAGAACCGTCGCGTGGAAGTGCTGATCGTGCCTGCACAGGCCCAGCAGCAGCCCGGCATGATGCAGCCGGCCCCTGCTCCGCGCTACTGAGTACTTTCCCTCCCGACAGCCCCGCCCAGCCCAGCCCGCGGCAGCACGCGCGGCGCGGCGGGGCTTCCGCAATCGCCCCGGGGCCGTTAACCTAGCGCGCTCGACCCCGTTGCCGCGCCATGCCCCTTTTCGACGAATATCCGCTACGCCAGAAACTGAACGACGAAGTCCACGCGCGCCCCCCGGTCACGCTGGAGACACCGGAGTTCGTCACCTACCTTGCCTTCCTGCACGTCGACGGCAGCGCCGAACGTGAGGCGGATCATCTGCGCCTGCTCGCCGAGCAGTTCGAACTGCCGCCGCCGGACACGTCCTCGGGCCACGTCTTCCTCGATGCCGGCGGGTTCCGCCTGAAGTGGGAGCGCCACAACGAATTCACCAGCTACACCTTCGTGCGTCGCATCGACGACGGCGGCGCGAGCGACGACAACCCCTTGCTCGACGTGCCTGCGGCATGGCGGCGCGAGATTCCCGGACAGCTGCTGGTCGCCACGCACGTCGAGCTGCGCGGCGTGGACGAGGTCGCCCCCGAGACGGTGCTCGCGCAGCTCTCGCCGACGGGCACGACCTCGGTGGCATCGCAGGTCGCGGACGGCGCGGGCTGGGTCTTCACCGATTTCCACATCGCCGACGGCTTTTCCCGCTTCCTCGTCCTCGACACCTCGCTGACCCCACGCCAGGCCGGTCGCACGGTGCAACGCCTGCTCGAGATCGAGACCTACCGCGTGATGGCCCTGCTCGCCTTTCCGGTCGCGAAGGACGTGGGGCGCCTGCTCGCGCTCGCCGAGGACGAGCTCGCCGACCTGATGGACGCGATGGGCACGGCGACCTCGCCGGAGGACGAGCGCCAGGTGCTCGGCCGCCTGACGCGGCTCGCCGCGCACGTCGAACGCTCGGTTGCGCGCACGACCTTCCGCTTCGGCGCGGCGGCCGCGTATTACCGGCTGGTGCGCCAGCGCATCGACGACCTGCGCGAGGTGCGCGTCAAGGGCTACCCGCCGGTGCGCGAGTTCATGGAGCGGCGCCTGACCCCGGCGATCGACACCTGTGCGACGGTGGCACGGCGGCAGGAAGACCTGTCGAGCCGCATCGCGCGCAACTCGCAGCTGCTGCGCACGCGCGTGGAGATCGAGCTGGAGCGCCAGAACCAGGAGCTGCTCGGCCAGATGAACCGCCGCGCCAAGCTGCAACTGCGCCTGCAGGAGACGGTGGAGGGGCTGTCGGTGGTCGCGATCACGTATTACGGTTCGCAGCTGGTGCAGTACCTCGCCAAGGGGGTGAAGGACTATATTCATCCGGCCACGCCCGAGGTCGTCACCGCGGCATCGATCCCCGTCATCGCGGGACTCGTCGCGCTGGGGCTGCGCCGCATGCGCCGTCAGCTCGCCGCCGAGGAAGGCGGTCATTGAGGGATGGTCCGTGCCCAAGCTGTCCTATAATCGCGCTTTGCCCTGAAAGAGTTTCCATCGTGGCCACTCCCCTGTTCGAATCCTCCATCAAGAGCCTGCAGCTGCTCGGGCGCGGCAAGGTGCGCGACATCTACGCCGTCGACGCCGACAAGCTGCTGATCGTCACCAGCGACCGCCTGTCCGCCTTCGACGTGATCCTGCCGGACCCGATCCCGGACAAGGGCCGCGTGCTGACCGCGATGGCGAACTTCTGGTTCTCGCGCCTCGGCCACATCGTGCCGAACCAGCTCACGGGCATCGATCCGGAGTCGGTTGTTGCCGCCGACGAGCGCGAACAGGTGCGCGGCCGCGCGCTGGTCGTCAAGCGCCTGAAGCCGCTGCCGATCGAGGCCGTGGTGCGCGGCTACGTGATCGGCTCGGGCTGGAAGGACTACCAGGACACGGGCGCGATCTGCGGCATCAAGCTGCCGGCGGGCCTCAAGCAGGCGGCGAAGCTGCCCGCGCCGATCTTCACGCCGGCCTCGAAGGCCGAAGTCGGCGACCACGACGAGAACATCTCATTCGAGCAGGCGCAGACGCGCTGCGCCGCCGCGCTCGTCAACGAACTCGCGGGCACGGGCAAGAACGGCGCCCAGCTCGCCGCGCAGGCGCGCGATGCGGCGATCGCGCTGTACACGGAAGCGTCCAACTATGCCGCCGGGCGCGGCATCATCATCGCCGACACGAAGTTCGAGTTCGGCATCGACGCGGCCGGTACGCTGCACCTCATCGACGAAGCCCTGACGCCCGACTCGTCGCGCTTCTGGCCCGCCGACAGCTACCGCGAGGGCATCAGCCCGCCGAGCTACGACAAACAGTACGTGCGCGACTATCTCGAGACGCTGACCTGGAACAAGACGGCGCCGGGCCCGTCACTGCCGGCCGAAGTGATTGCGCGCACCGCCGCGAAGTACCGCGAGGCCTACGAGCGCCTGACCGGCCAGCCCCTGGCCTGAGCGCACCGCGCCCTGCGAAGGCCCGCCCTGCCCGGCATCACGCCGGGGACGGCGGGCCTTTCCACGTCCGCCGCCCGCCGATCACGGAAGCAAGGTCGCACGCCCTGCGCAAAATGGGTGAAATTACCCGAACTTGCCCAACCACGGCCGCTCTAAGACTCCATCTGGGGGCTATCCCCTTCGCGGCCATGCCGGACGGACCCGCCCTCGGGTACTTCGAACCCCAAGGAGGCTGCCATGGACAAGTCGTTCAATACACTCGACCGTCACTTCACCCTGCCCCATGTCAGGCAGGTCGAAGTATCGCGACCGCTGCAGTGGCTGCGCATGGGCTGGGACGACATGTGCGCGAACATGGGCGCCAGCCTGAGCTACGGCGTGATCTTCGCGGTGATCGGCTACGTGATCCTCGCCTACGCGACGGACATGCCCTACCTGTTCACGGCAGCAATCTCGGGCTTCTTCCTCGTCGGACCGCTGGCCGCGGCCGGCTTGTATGAAATTTCGCGTCGCCAAGAACGCGGTGAAGGTGCGAGCTTCGTCGAATCGATCAAGGGATTGCGCGAGCACGGCGACCATCTGCTCTACTACGGCGCCTTTCTCGCCTTCATGTTGATCGGCTGGGAGCGCCTGTCGGCGATCCTGTTCGCGCTGTTCTATCACGGCGTGACGCCGGACATGTCGAACTTCTTCCGGGATGTGTTCCTCTCCGGCGAGTACGTGCACTTCGTCGTCTCCTACCTCGTCGTGGGCGGCGCGCTCGCCGGCCTCGTGTTCGCCCTGTCGGTCGTTTCGGTGCCGATGCTCATGGACCGCAACAGCGACATGGTCACCGCCATGATGACCAGCGCACGTGCGGTCGGTTTCAACCTCGGCGCGATGGCGATGTGGGCGGCACTGATCGTCGTGCTGATCGGACTCGGGTTCGCGACGATGATGATCGGCATGGTGGTGCTGCTGCCGCTCGTCGGCCATGCCACGTGGCATGCCTACAAGGATCTCGTCGAGTAAGCCTGCAACAGGCTTCCGGTGTGCGGCGGCGCCATCCGGCCGCGCGCACGCCCCCGGACGTGGCGCTGCCCCTGCGGTTAGAATGACCAGCCGGGGCAGCGCTCGTGGGCGGCTCGCAACAGCCGCGCGCCGGCTTCGCCTGCCCATTCCAAAATGAACATTGCGCCAGCCGAGAACCGCATGCCCAATCCCCTGCTCGACTTCACCAGCCTGCCGCGCTTCGACGAGATCCGGCCGGAACACGTTGCTCCCGCGATCCGCCAGCTCATCGACGAGAACCGCGCGCTGATCGCCGACCTCATCGCCGACCCGGCGCCTCCCACCTGGGCCAACTTCGTCACCCCGCTCACCGAGGAAGGCGAACGCCTCGGGCGCGCCTGGGGCGTGGTCGGCCATCTGCACAGCGTGATGGACGTGCCCGAATGGCGCGAGGCGTACAACGCGCTGCTGCCCGAGGTATCGAGCTTCTACGCCGAGGTCGGGCAGAATCTGGAACTGTTCGAGAAGTACCGCCAGCTTTTCAACAGCGCCGAGTACGATCAGCTGCCGCCGGTGCGCCGGCGCATCATCGACCACGAGCTGCGCGACTTCCGCCTGTCCGGCGCGGAGCTGGCGGACGCCGACAAGCCGCGCTTCAAGGCAATCCAGGAGGAGATGTCGGCACTCGCGGCGAAGTTTTCCGAGAACCTGCTCGACGCGACGAACGCGCACGCCGAGTGGATCACGGACGAGGCCGAACTCGCCGGCTTGCCCGCGGACGCGATCGACGCCGCGCGCGCCGCAGCCGAGCGCGACGGCAAGCCGGGCTGGAAATTCACGCTGCACATGCCTTCCTACCTGCCGGTGCTGCAGTACGCGGACAGCCAGGCGCTGCGCGCACGCATGTATCGCGCCTATGCGACGCGCGCGTCCGAGCAGGGCAAGCCGGATCTGGACAACGGCCCGCTGATCGGCCGCATCCTCGCGCTGCGTGCCGAAGAGGCGAAGATGCTGGGCTACGCGAACTACGCGGAGGTCTCGCTGGTCGCGAAGATGGCCGAGTCGCCCGCGCAGGTGCTCGGCTTCCTGCGCGAGCTCGCTGCCAAGGCGAGGCCCTTCGCCGAACAGGATCTCGCCGCGCTGCAGGACTTCGCGCGCGCCGGCCTGGGCCTGGAACCGCTGCAGCCGTGGGACATTGCCTACGCATCGGAGAAGCTGCGTCAGGCGCGCTACGCGTTCTCCGAACAGGAGGTGAAGCAGTACTTCCCCGAACCCAAGGTGCTGGAAGGCCTGTTCGGCGTGATCCGCAGCCTGTACGGCGTCGATATCGTCGCCGAGGAGGCGCCGAAGTGGGATCCGGCCGCGCATTTCTTCCGCATCGAGAAGGCGGGCGAGACGGTGGGCCACTTCTACCTCGACCTGCATGCGCGCGAGACCAAGCGCGGCGGCGCGTGGATGGATTCGGCGCGCAGCCGCTACTCGAACATGCGCGGCGTGCAGACGCCGGTGGCCTACCTGGTGTGCAACTTCCCCGGCCCGGTGGGCGGCAAGCCGGCGACCTTCACCCACGACGACGTGCTGACGCTGTTCCACGAATGCGGCCACGGCCTGCACCACCTGCTGACGCGTGTCGATGAACTCGCGGTGTCGGGCATCCACGGCGTGGAATGGGACGCGGTCGAGCTGCCGAGCCAGTTCATGGAGAACTTCTGCTGGGAGTGGGACGTGCTCTCGGGCATGACCGCGCATGTCGACACCGGAGCGCCGCTGCCGCGTGAGCTGTTCGACAAGATGATCGCGGCGAAGTACTTCCAGAGCGGCATGCAGATGGTGCGCCAGCTCGAGTTCTCGATGTTCGACCTGCGCCTGCATAGCGAGCTCGACGCCTCGGCCGGCCCCGTGCCGGTCGGGCAGGTGCTGGCGCTGCTCGACGAGGTGCGGCGCGAAGTCGCGGTGATGTTCCCGCCCGCCTGGCACCGCTTCCCGCACAGCTTCTCGCACATCTTCGCGGGCGGCTATGCGGCGGGCTACTACAGCTACAAGTGGGCGGAGGTGCTGTCGGCGGACGCGTTCGCGGCTTTCGAGGAGGCCGGCGCGGGCAAGGGAACACTGCTCGACCGCGACACCGGCGAGCGCTTCTGGCGCGAGATCCTCGCGGTGGGGGGCAGCCGTCCGGCGCTGGACTCGTTCAAGGCCTTCCGCGGGCGCGAGCCGAGCGTCGATGCGCTGCTGCGCCACAACGGCATGGTGGAGGCCTAAGGCTGTCGCGGGGGCTCCCGGTTCAGGAGCCCTCGCGGCCTGCTGCCTGTGTCACTGCAGCACGGCGTGGCCTTCGAAAACCCGCTCCTGCACTTGCAGCGGGACGCCGCGTTCGGTCATGTTGGTTCGTGCGCTCGCCCGGTCGCCGCCCCGGGCGAGGTATTGGATGATCGTTTCCACGTACTGACGCATCACCCAATCCACGCGCATCTCGGTTCCTTGGTATGTCACGATCGCGATCTCCGCCGGAACTGTTCGAGGACCGAGGATCAGTCCCCCTGCAAATCGCAAAGCATGATCCGCGCCACGAACGCGAACCTGCCATATATACAAAGACATACCGTACAGAGCGGTAGTTCCCGCCACAAGAGTGAAGCAGTTTGTAAAGGCGGGCGACACGGCAGCGGTCGAGCGCCGCAGGTCGCCCCCCGTCCGCTGCGCCTGCGGTGACTCAGGCCCGGGCGTCGCCCCAGCGCAGCTCGGTGCGATCGTCGCCGACGTAGAGCGTTTCGCCGGAGCGGTCCACGCAGTACTGCGGCGAGAGGATCTTTTCGCTGAAGCGCTGCCCCTCGCCGACCCGCGTGTATTCGAACAGGATGCTGCGCTCGACCCGCGAGCCGGCGCGCAGGTGGCTGCCGTGGCCGATCCAGGTGGGCCCGATGACCGAGACGCCCGGGTCGATGCGTACGCCCGAGCCGATATAGACGGGGCCGACGACCTGAACGCTGTCCCACTCGATGGAGGTGTTGAGGCCCACCCACACGCCGGGGCGGATCTCGGTGCCGGGCATGTCCATCTGCGCGACCTCGCCGCGCAGCACGCGCTGAAGGACGGCCCAGTAGTCGGTGAGGCGGCCGATGTCGATCCAGTTGAAGAAGCGGGTCTGGGCGTAGAAGGGACGCTCCTCCGCGACGAGCAGCGGGAAGAGCTCGCTGCCGATGTCGAACTCGCGTCCCGGCGGGATGAGGTCGATGACTTCCGGCTCGAAGATGTAGATGCCGGTGCTCGCGAGCGTGGATTTCGCGGCGGCAGGTGCGGGTTTTTCCTGGAAGGACTTCACGCGGCCGTTCGCGTCGGTGACGACGACGCCGTAGTTCCGGACCTGCTCGCGCGGGACCTCTAGCGTGACGACGCTCGCGAGCGCCTTCTTGTGGCGGTGCTCATCCAGCGCAGCGCGGATGTCGAGGTCGATCAGCGCGTCGCCGCAGATCACCAGCGTGGTTTCGTCGAAGAAGCCGCCGAAGTCCTGGATGCGGCGCATGCCGCCGGCCGAGCCGAGCGCCTTCGGCACGATCTCGCCGTGGTCGCGCACGCCTTCGTAGGAGTAGCCGATCTCGACGCCCCAGCGGTGGCCGTCGCGGAAGTAGTCCTCGATCTTGTGGTGGTTGAAGGCGACGTTGATCATGATCTCGTTCACGCCGAAGCGCGCGAGATGCTCGATCAGGTATTCCAGCACCGGCTTGCCGAGGATCGGCACCATCGGCTTGGGCACGTTCTTCGTCAGCGGGCGCACCCGCGTGCCCTGCCCCGCGGCCAGAATCATTGCTTTTGCCATAGCGACACCTCTCTCATGAATGAAAAGGGAGCCCCGCCGCGCGGCGCACGGCCGCACGCTTGCGGGGGTTGATGTGGGAAGGGCTCAGGCGCGCCCGATGCCGAAGTACTCGATGCCTTCGTCGCGCATGCGCCCGGGTTCGTACATGTTGCGGCCGTCGAAGATCACCGGCTGGCGCAGGCGGCTGCGGATCGCTTCGAAGTCGGGGCTGCGGAATTCCTTCCACTCGGTGACGATCACGAGCGCGTCGGCCCCTTCGAGTGCGCTCTTCGGCCGGCCGGCGTAGGCGAGGCGCGGCTCGTCGCCGAAGATGCGTTCCGCTTCGCCCATCGCCACGGGGTCGTAGGCGGTGATGCGCGCGCCGCGGCGGAAGAGCTCGTCGATCAGTACGCGGCTGGGGGCGTCGCGCATGTCGTCGGTGTCGGGCTTGAAGGCGAGGCCCCACAGCGCGAAGCGGCGGCCGGAGAGGTCCTCGCCGAAGCGGCGCACGATCTTGTCGACCAGCACGTGCTTCTGCGCGCCGTTCGCGGCCTCGACCGCGGTGAGCACCTTGAGCTCGCGGCCGTGCTCGGAGGCGCTGCGGATCAGCGCCTTGACGTCCTTGGGGAAGCACGAGCCGCCGTAGCCGCAGCCGGCGTAGAGGAAGTGCCAACCGATGCGCGGGTCGGAGCCGATGCCCTGGCGCACGAGCTCGATGTCGGCGCCGAGCGCCTCGGCGAGGTTCGCGAGTTCGTTCATGAAGCTGATGCGCGTCGCGAGCATCGCGTTGGCGGCGTACTTCGTCAGTTCGGCCGAGCGCACGTCCATGAACACGAGCTTGTCGTGCTTGCGCTGGAAGGGGGCGTAGAGCCGGCGCATCAGCGCGATAGCGCGCTCGTCGTCGGCACCGACGACGATGCGGTCGGGACGCATGAAATCGTCCACCGCGGCGCCTTCCTTGAGGAACTCGGGGTTGGAGACGACCGAGAAGGGCAGATCGACGCCACGCGCGGCGAGTTCGCCGGCGATCGCGGCGCGCACCTTGTCGCCGGTGCCGACGGGGACCGTGGATTTGTCGACGATCACGCGGTAGCCGTCCATGTGGCGGCCGATGGCGCGTGCGGCGGCGAGCACGTACTGCAGGTCGGCGGAGCCGTCTTCGTCGGGCGGGGTGCCGACGGCGATGAACTGGATCTCGCCGTGGCGTGCGGCGCGCTCGGCGTCGGTCGTGAAGGCGAGGCGCCCGGCCTCGACGTTGCGTCGCACGATCTCGAGCAGGCCGGGCTCGTGGATCGGGATGCCGCCCTCCTCGAGGATGCGGATCTTGGCGGCGTCGACGTCCAGGCACAGCACGTCGTTGCCCACGTCGGCGAGGCAGGCGCCGGAGACGAGGCCGACGTAGCCGGTGCCGATGACGGTGAGTTTCATGGGGTTTCTCCCTGTTGTCCGGAATTCATTTCTTTATCCGCCCTGCGGGGGCCGGCTCAGCGCCACAGGTCCCACGGGAACGCATCGAGGAGCGGCCGCGGGTCGAAGTCGAAGGCGGGCATGCCGCCCATCTCCAGCGCCTGGGGGATGGAGCGCGCGTATTCGAAGTCGGTGCGCCCGGTGCCGTAGTAGTAGTCGCGATACTTGAACAGGTTCTCGGTCTCGCTGAGGCGCACGTAGCGCGCCGGGATGCCGAAGGCCTCGGCGATGACGAGGCCGTGCAACGAGCTGGCGAGCACCAGGCGCGCCTTGAGGATCTCGGCGATCACTGTGTTCCAGCCCGCGAGCGGCGACACCACGTCGGGCCGGCCGGCAACGAGCCTGAGGTCGTGCAGGTTGGGGACGAAGACCTGCGCCTTCTCCGCGCTCGGGCGGAAGCGACCGCCGAAGAGATGGGGCACCAGCAGGGCCGGGTCGCCATACACCATCGGCACGCGGTGACCGCGGCTGCGCAGGAATTCCTCGCTGAGCGGGCCGCGCACCGCACGGATGTCGAGGCGCCGCGCGGTGAAGGCGGATTCGGGCACTTTGCCGTTGACGCCCGACCCCCACACGACGTCGTCGTCCTGCGCGAAGTGCAGCACGGAGCCGATCGCGAGCAGGCGGCCGGAGTGCTCGACCTGGTCGTCGAGCGTGAGGCCGCGCTGGCCCAGCACGCGCGAGACGACGACGTGCGACAGGTGGTCGCCGAAGTTCACGCTGCCGTCCGCAGGCCGCCAGTGGAACAGTTCGACGTGACGGTAGGGCAGCGGCGCGGCGACGGGCGTCTGCGGCTTGGGCGCGGGTTCGAGCAGGGATCGGATTCGTGTGAGCATCGTTTCGGTCGGGGGGTTTCGAGTCGGGTGGAGAGCGGCGCGCGTCGGCAGCGTTCAGCCCGCACGCAGCAGGCTGCGGCTGCGCAGGATGTCCATGAGGCTGCGGCGGAAGGCCGGCCACAGCGCGACGAGCAGCAGGAAGGCGGCGAGCATCGCGGCGGTGCCGAGCGCGAGGCGCCCGACGAGCGAGCCCCCCCACTGCAGCGCGGTCGCAGCGGACACCAGGCCACACAGGCCGTAGGCGAACATCACGCGCAGGCCGTTGCGCCCCATCGCGCCGACCGGCGCACCCGAGGCGCGCAGCCACACGAGGCCGCCGAGCCAGCCCAGAGCGACGCCGACCGCAAAGGCCGCCGCGACGCCCTGCGCGCCCCATTGCGCGCCGAAGACGATGGCGGCGATCAGCAACAGGCGGGAGACGAGCGTGAAGCGCAGGTTCGAGGCGGTGAGCCCCTTCGACAGGAAGACCCAGTAGCTCGCCTGCGAGGCGGCCTGGAATACGCCGCCGATCGCGAGGATCTGGAAGATCGGCACGGCGGGCGCCCACTGGGGGCCGAGCACGAGCAGGATCAGCGGTTCGGCCTGCGCGCCGGCGAAGGCGAAGACTGCGACCGTGACGTGCAGCATCACGGACTGCCCATGCAGCAGGAAGCGGTCGTAGCGCGCGGGATCGTCGCGCAGCCGGGACAGCACCGGCAGCGCGATCGAGGTCGCCGGCGCGTTCAGCTGGTTGAGCGGCAGCGCCAGGAGCTGGGCGGCGCGGTTGTACAGGCCCAGCAGCTCGGCGCCGAAGCGCTGACCGATGATCAACGCGTCGATGTTGCGGCTGAGATAGACGACGAGCTGCGTGCTCATCAGGTTGCCGCCGTAGCGCAGGAATTCGCCCATGGCGGCGTCGCGACGCGGCAGCCCCGGCCGCCAGCCGGTCGTCGCGACGAGTAGGAGAAGCGTCGCGCAAGCCTGGACGAGCTGTTGGGCGACGAGCGCCCAGTGGCCGTGGCCGCGCAAGGCGAGCGTGACGCCGGCGGCCAGCCCGAACGCCTGCCCGCCCACGTCGGCGACGGCGAGCCGGCCGAAGCGCATGTCGCGGTTGAGCTGGGCGCGGTATTGCGTCGCCAGCCCGTTGATGAGGAAGGTCGGCGCGAGCGCCTGCGCGATCGGCTGCAGGGCCGGCTGCGCGTAGAACGCGGCAATGGCCGGTGCGGCGGCGGCCACGGCAAGCGCGAGCAGCAGGCCGATGCCGGCGTTGATCCAGAAGAGGTTGCTGCGCTGCCGGACCGAGACGCTGCGCGCCTGCACCGCGGCCGAAGACAGGCCGAAGTCGCGCAGCACCTCGCCGACCCCGACGATCGCGGCGACCATCGCGAGCAGGCCGTAGTCGCCCGGCGAAAGTAGGCGGGCGAGCACGACGATGCCGCCGAACTGCAGCAGGATCTTGCACGCTTGGCCGCCCATCGTGCGGAGCGCGCCGCGCGCGGCGAGCTGACCCAGGCGCGGGACTGCCGGGGCCACAGCGGGCGCCGCCACGGAACCGTTGTCGCCGCTCATTCAGGCCTCGACCGCCTCGCCGCGGAGGGCGGCAAGGTAGGCGCGGTAGTGGCGATCGCCGGCGTCGGCCCATTCGCGGCGCGAGAAGTCGGGCATCGGCGTGCGCGGGACGTTCCTGACCTGCCACAGCGCGCCGAGCAGCACATCGCCGTCGAGCTCGCCGTCGTACAGGTACACCCAGCCGGGACCGACCTCCTCGGCCAACGCCTCGTTCGCCTCGTTGCGCGGCACCAGGACCGGGCGGTTGAGCGACAGCGCGAGCAGCAGCGAACCCGAGTTGAGCATGCGGCGGAAGGGCAGCACGACGAGCTCGGCCTGGCCGATCTCGGTCGCGAGCGTACCGTCGTCCACGTAGCTCAGCAGCGCACCGACGCGCGCGTCGGCATTGCAGGCATCGACGATGCGGTCGCGCAGCGCTGCGGACGAGGCATGCCCGACGATGCGCAGCTCGGCTTCCGGAACGAGGTCGGGGTCGAGACCGAGGAAGGCGTCGAGCAGGGTTTCGACGCCCTTGTAGGGCCGAATCAGGCCGAAGTACAGCAGGCGGCCCGGCACGCTGTCGGGGACGTCGAAGCGCGCGAACCAGTCGCGGTAATGGCCGTGCAGGATGGTCGCGGTCTGCGGCGCGCGCTCGGCGGTGACGGGGTTGAGGCGGATCCACATGCGCGTGTGGCGGTCGAGGAGTTCCAGCAGGAAGCGCTCGACACGGTTGGCGCCTTCGTGCGGCTCGAGGTTGTGCAGCGTGCGCACGATCGGGCGGCGCGACAGTGCGGTACGCGCGATCAGCGCGAGGAAGAGCGCGTATTGCAACCCCCGGCTGCGTTCGGGCGCGCGCAGCAGGAATTCCGGCCAATGCACGTGCAGCACGTCGTAGCGGCCGAACAGCGCGGTCCGCCACGAGAACCACGCGACCTCCGCGTGGGCCGACACCGCCGCGACGACCTGCTTCACGTACGGGTTGTCGTCGGCCTGCTGCCGCAGCGACTGCAGCACGCGGATCGGGGTCTGCATGTCGTCGATCACAAAACTGGCTCCCATCGAGGCGAATCTCCGGAGGTGTTCGGCTGGGCCCGGTTGCGGGCTCAGAACTGGAAGTAGATGAAGGAGGCCCCGCCCGAGGAGAAGGCCAGCAGGACGAGCGCGAGGCCGGCGAGCGCCCCGCCCTGCAGCACGACCGGCGCGCGCAGGTAGCCGCGGGCGGCGTGCTCGAAAAGACGCGGCGGCAGGGTGTGCAGCAGCGCCGCTAGGAGCAGCGTCGCGATACCGACGGCGGTGAAGGGGGCCGCCGGCACGGCACTGACGGGCTGCAGCATCGCCGCAACATAGGCGGCGGCGCCGTCGAGGTCGGGCGCGCGGAACAGGATCCGCGACAGCGCGACGATGTGGAAGGTCACGAACATCGCGACGAGGCGCGCCGCAAGGCCCTGCGGTTCGGCCGGCAGCCCGCGCGCGGCGCGCCGGCCGCGGCGCCAGCGATCGAAGCACACGCAGCTGCCGTGGATGACGCCGTAGAGCACGAAGTTCCAGCCCGCGCCGTGCCAGCACCCGATCGCGATGAAGGTGACGTAGAGATTCACATACACGTTGCCGCGTTGCGAGCCGCCGATGCCGAAGTACAGGTAGTCGCGGAAGAAGCCCGACATCGAGGTGTGCCAGCGCTGCCAGAAGTTCGACACGCTGGTCGCCCGGTAGGGGCGGTCGAAGTTGGTCGGCAGCTCGAAGCCGAGGAGCTTGGCGACGCCGCGCGCGATGTCGGTGTAGCCGGAGAGGTCCATATAGAGCTGGAAGCTGAAGGCATACACGGCGACGAGGAGGAAGAGCGGCGAGTAGTCCGCCGGCGATGCGAAGGCGGGGTTCACCAGATGCACGGCGAGCACGTCGGCGAAGGCCATCTTCTTCACGAAGCCGCGCAGGATGAGCACCAGCCCCTCCTCGGCACGCTCGCGGCTGTCGGGCAGCGGCTGTTCGAGCTGCGGCAGGAACTGGCGCGCACGCGTGATCGGGCCGGACAGCACGGTCGGGAAGAAGGCGACGAAGAGCGCGAAGTCGCGGAAGCTGTCGGTCGGGCGCTCGCGGCCGCGGAAGATGTCGAGCGTGTAGGAGAGGCTCTGGAAGGTGAAGAAGGAGATGCCGACCGGCAGCAGCAGTTGCAGCACGGGTAGATCCGCCTCGAAGCCGAAGGAGGCGGCGAGGCGCGCGGCGCTGTCGATGAAGAAGTTCGCGTACTTGAAGCAGGCCAGCACGCCGAGCGAGACGCCGAGCGCGAAGGCGAGCCACAGCTTGCGGGCGCGCGCGTCGGCGCTGTCGTGGATCCTGCGGCCGGCGACGAAGTTCACCGCGCTCATCAGCAGCAGCAGGCCGGCATAGCGCCAGTCCCAGCACATGTAGAAGTAGTAGCTGGCGGCGAGCAGCACGTTCTTGCGCGCGTCGGGGCGACGCAGGAAATGCCGGTTCAGCGCAAACGCGGCACACAGGAACAACAGGAAATGCAGGGACTGGAAGGACATCGCGGGTCAGGCGCCGGGCAGGCCGCGGCGCACGAGGTAGGCGAAGATCGCGTCCGCCGCGAGCCGCTCGCCCGCCGAGGTGAAGTGGCTGGCGTCGGCGAAGTACTCGCGTCCGCCGGGGATGCGCTCATGCAGCGGCAGCACCGGCACGCCGAGGCGGCGGCCGGCGTCGAGGATCTCGGCGTTGTGGCGGTCGTAGAGCGCGTTGAGGCCGGCGAGGTCGAAACATGGGTTGAAGTAGCGCGCCTGCTCGGACAGGCGCATCTGCTCCTCCACCGGCTGCTCGGGGCGATAGGCGCGCGCGTTGGTCGCGAGCAGCAGCGGGACCGCGGCGTCGCGCGCCACGGCGACCAGGCGTTCGAGCCGCGCACGGTAGGGGGCGAGGTCGACCGCCTGCGGGTCACGCAGGGTCTTGCGCCCCGGCAGGCCCGCGCGCAGGAACACGGTGTGGCGCCGCACGGTGTCGACGGTGAGCAGCCAGCCCGGCAGGCTCACGAGCGGCAGGCCCTGGCGCAGGGCGGCGGGCGCGGGCGCCCCGTCGCGGCAATAGTCGGCGAAGTCGTTGAAGCCGGGATAGACGATGACGAGATCGGGCTTCAGCGGCAGCACGATCTCCGCCAGCATGCGCAGCTGGTCGGCGAGGCGGTAACCCGAGATGCCGGCATTCACGACCTCGACCTTGCGCTGCGGATAGCGCGCCCGCAGGCGCTCGCCGAGCAGCGCGGGAAAGGTCCCGTCGTTGTGCCGCGCGAGCTCGCCCATGACCGTCGAGGCGCCGACCACGGCGACGCGCAGGCTGCCCGGTTCGCGCCGGGGCAAGACCTCGGGGCTGCGCAGGCCCAGGCTGTTGGTCCGGATCTCGACCTCCCGGCCGGGGAACACGCGGTTGGGGCGCAACAGCTTGAGCCCGGTGCGCTCGTCCTCGACGTAGCGCGTCTCGCCCCGCAGGGCGTTGAACACGCTCTGCCCGAAGCGCAGCTGCGAGCGCACCTGCAGTGCTGTTTCGAGGGCGATGAAGGCCAGCGCGGCGCACAGGACGGCCGCCCCGATACGCCGGCCGGTTCCGGCTGCGCGACTCATCGTGCCCAGGCCGCACGGCAGCGCCATGCCCTCAGCATGAACAGCGGATTGCCGATGACGTAGCGATGAAACAGGCGGCGCGGTTCGAGCAGCAGGCGATACGCCCATTCGATCCCCACGCGACGCACCCAGCGCGGGGCGCGCCGGACCTTGCCGCCGAGGAAATCGATGATCGCGCCGCCGCACACGATCAGCGGCGCGCCCTGCGCGGTGGCACGCACGAGGCGGGCGACGCGCTCCTGCTTGGGCATGCCCATGCCGAGCACGATCAGCTCGGGCCGGGTGCGTCGCACCTCGTCGCAGTAGTGCGCCGGCGGGTGGAAGCCGTTCTCGCACGACACCAGCTCGACGCCGAACTCGCTGCGGCAGCGCTCGGCCGCGGCCGCGAGCCAGGGCTCGCGCGTGCCCCACAGCGCGACGCGCCGGCCGCGATAGGTTTCGAGCAGGCGCGGGATGAAATCGGTGCCGTTCATGTCGAGGCCGGGCTCGCCGCCCAGCATGCGGAACAGCATCGCCATGCCGGAGCCGTCGCGCAGCAGCACGTCGGCATCGCACAGCGCCTTGTAGAAGTCGAAATCTCCGACGGCGGAGTTCATCGCGTGGGCATTGACGAAGGCGAGCATGCGCGGCTGACGGCCCGCGACCAGCTCATCTGCGAGCCGTGCCGCGTCGTCTTGCGAGGGAATGGTGCGGAGATGGCGCAGGACCTGGGTCCAGCGCGCCTGCACGACGGTGGGCGGATTCATGATGCGTCCCTGCGAGAGCGCACCCAGTCGACCTGGCGGCGGACGAGGAAGCGCAGGTAGAGCGGGATCTTCGACAGCGCATACAGCGGCGCGCGGACAAGATCCGCGAAGGAAACGATACGGCGGCCGCAGCCGAGCCAGCCGAGCAGCACGACCACGCCGAGCAGCGCGCCGGCCGCCGCGGCCAACGCGAAGGGCAGCACGCCCCCGCCCGCCACGGCCAGCACGCCGGCGGCCACCCACACCGCGAACACGGCGAGCGTCAGCAGGGCCAGCGGCGGCACGCACAGGTCGAGCACCAGAGCCGTGAGGCGCAGCTCGCGGCGGGCGAGCGCCGCCAGCAACAGGCGCGGGGCCTCGCCGACGATCATCGCGAGGTGACCGTGCTCCCAGCGCGTGCGCTGCGAGCGCACCCCTTCGGCGGAGCGCGGGAACACGCTGGACACCCGCGCGTCGGGACAGAACAGCGGCGGATGCCCTGCCCGCGTGAGATCCAGCCCCAGCTTGAGGTCCTCGACGATATGGCCGCTCGCGAGATCGGCGGCGCGCAGCGTCGCCCACGGGAAGACCATGCCGGAGCCCATCAGCTGGCACGGCAGCCCCAGTCGCGCATAGCCGAGCGGACGCAGGTAATTCTTGATCGCCCAGGCGAACTCGGCGATACGCGTCTTGAGCCCGGCGCCGGCGGGCGCATGCATCAGGTACAAGCCCTGCACGGGGCGCCCGGTCGCGGCACAGGTGCGTGCGAGGCAGTCGAGCGCGGCTTCGCCGAGACGGCAGTCGGCGTCGACGATCGCGACGGCCTGCGGCGGCGCGGCCGCGAGGTGGCGCATGCCGAAATCGAGCGCGTAGCCCTTGCCGCGGCGCAGCGGCTCGTCGCGCACGATCACTTCGGCACCCGCTGCGCCCGCGCGCGCCGCGGTGTCGTCGCTGCAGTTGTCGGCGACGACGACGACCCGGTCCCCCTCGCGCAGCTGCGCGCGGATGCCGCCGACGGTCGCGGCGATGCCGAGCGCCTCGTCGTGCGCCGGGACCAGCACGGCCAGGCGCGGACGCGGCGTACTCCTGGCTGGCGGGGTCCGGCGTGGCGGCAGCGCGACAAGGATCTGCAGCAGCAACAGGCCGACGGGCACGAGCAGTAGCGCGGCGACGGCCGCCAGTAACATGGCCGCGGCGCTCACGCGCAGGCCTCCTCGAAGTAGCGGGCCAGCTTCGCCGCCTCGCGGTCCGAGTCGTGGCGTTCGAGCACGCGCCTGCGGCCGGCCTCGCCCATGCGTTGGAGTTCCGCGGGCGGAGTGGCGAGCACCGTTTCGAGCACGGCCGCGAGCGTATCGACCGAGCCGGCGGGAAACAGCCAGCCGTTCTCCTGCGGGCGCACGAGTTCCGGGATGCCCGCGACGTAGGTGGTCGCAACCGGCCGGCGCAAGGCCAGCGCCTCCATGATCACGACCGGCAAGCCTTCCGCGAAACTCGGCAGCACCAGCGCGCGCGCCGCCAGGATCTCCTCGCGGACCCGGCCACCGTCGATCCAGCCCGTGATGCGCACCTGCTCCCGCAGGCCGCTGCGGGCGATGAGGGCTTCGATCTCGCCGCGCAACTCGCCGTCGCCGGCCAGCACCATCTCGAAGGCGATGCCCTTGGCCGCCAACTGCGCCAGCGCCTCGACCAGCAGCAGCTGGCCCTTCTGCTCGCACAGGCGCCCGACGCACACCAGGCGCGGCGCGGCCGGCGCGGGGGCCGGCGGCACGTCGTGGAACGCCGGCTCCAGTCCGCAATGCACGACCTTGACGCGACGCCAGTCGCGATGCGCGGCCCAGCGGAACAGCTGGCTGCGGCCGAAGGAACTGATCGCGACGACGAAGGCCGAGCGCCGGATCTTCTCCCCGGTGCCGAGGAAGCCCGGCTTGTCGAACTCTTCCGGGCCATGCACGGTGAAGCTGTACGGCACGCCCGCGAGCACCTCGATCAGCATCGCGACCTCGGCCGGATTGGTGCCGAAATGCGCATGCACGTGGCGCGCGCCGAACTCGCGCAAGGCGGGCAGTGCCCGGCAAGCCTCGGCAAGATAGATCAGGTGATACGGCCACGCGCGGTCGGCGCGCCGCCCCATGCGCAGCGCCAGGCGCAAGGCGGCAAGGAAGCGGCCCGGCGAACGCGTGGCCACCTGCACGACGGCCTTCGCCAGCGCCCCCATCCCGTCCTTGAGCAGATAGGTCGTGCGCGCCTGCTCGCGGCGGTCCTCCGCATCCGCGAGTTCGGCATCCCAGCCGCGCACCGCGATGCGCAGCACGTCGAAGCCCTGCCGTTCGAGCGCGAGGATCTCGCGCCGGATGAAGCTGTGGCTGACCTTGGGGTACTGGTTGATCAGGTAGGCGATCCTCAACGTCCGCCCTCCGCGACAAGCTCCGCATCTGCCACGGACTCCACCTCCTGTTGCGTGGCCGGGCGCGGCGCCGCCCGTGTCGCCACGATGCGCGCCGGCGCGCCGACTGCGGTCGCGCCGTCGGGCAGGTCGCACAGCACCACCGACAGCGCGCCGATGCGGCATCCATTGCCGATGCGCACGCCGCCCAGCACCTGCGCGTAGGCGCCGAACTCGACCTCGTCGCCGATCACCGGCGCGGGGCCGCCCTCACGGCGATTGCCGATCGTCACGCCCTGGCGCAGCGTGCAGTTGCGCCCGATGACCGCGCCCGGATGCACGAAGACGCCGCCGAAATGCCAGATCCGCAGGCCGCCGCCGATGCGCGCACCCTTGGGCAGGCTCACGCCGACCACGGTCTCGACCAGCCGGAATGCCAGCCAGTAACCCGCGCTCAGCAGCCGCTTCGCGACACCCTCGCGCCGCGCGTCGACCCGCCGGCCGAAGCGATACACGGCGACCGCCCAGATCGACTGTTCCTTCAGGAAGGGGCGGCTCACCCCGTAACGGCGCAGGTCCGCGGCCCACTCTGGATCACGCCGCATGCGCACCTCCTGCGCCACGAATGACATTCACCGGCGCGCTCATTCGCCGGTCCTCAGCAGTTCGCCGCGCACCGTCGAAGCGCCGCCGGCGCCGGCGATCGCCGTCACCACGGGCGTCACGGCACCCCCGGGCCAGACGAAATCGGCCACCTCGTCGTTGTTCAACTCCTTGCTGTCGAACAGCGTCGCGCCGCTCGCCTTGTCGCGCAGTTGCAGGCGCAGGCGCGCTCCGCCGGTTGCGATCGCACGCAGGCGATAGGCCTGGCCCGCAGCCGGGATTGCCCATGCAACCGGATGCAGGCTGCGCCCGCTGCTGTTCACCATCACCGTGGACGCTGCTGCGGGCGCGAACACCAGCGCCTGCGCCCAGGTCTCGAAATTGCCGGACACCGTGCCGCTCTGGCGGGACCACGGACCGCGCATCGACAGCAGGTTGAGGTTGCGTTCCGGCTCGATCGGCCGGTCGTCGCCATCGACCCAACCATCGACCGCGACGACCTGCCGCAGCCCCTGGCGGATGCGGTCCAGATCGGATGCCGCCACGGCGTTCCAGCCGCCGCGGTGCAGGTTGAAGCCCGAACCGTTCTCGACGTAGATCACGTAGGGCGTGCCGCGATTGCGGTCCACGACATAGGCGCCATAGGTCTTCAGCGTCTCGGCGACCTTGCGTACGGCCGGCGTGCGGATGGTTGCGACATCGAACTCGGGCGGCAGCATCACGAGCGCGCCCTCGGGGATCTGCCCGGTGTTGGTGCTCGCCGCGTCACGGTCGGCCGAAGTCGCCGGGAAGACGTAGGTCGGATTCGCCGACAGCGCGTTGTAGGTGAGCGACATCGCCAGCGCGTGGCGATACAGCGGCCGGCCGTCGTCGATCTCGTGCTTGCGCATCAGACCGCCGGAGGTCGGCACCGCCGCGGCCCGCGCCCCCTGGAAGTAATGCGCGGGATCGCCCCAGCCGCGCCCGTCGAGGCGCGTCCACGCATACTGCGCGGCCATCCACTGGCCTTCGGACTGGCGCAGCTTGTAGAAGGAATGGACGATGCCGGCGAGCGGGTCGACGATGTCCGCGTGGCCATCCGCGGCGCTCGCCGGGATCACCCCTTCGGGCCAGCGCGGAATGTCGACCGTGCGATAGACGCCCGCATCCGGATCCCACACACCCTTGCTGTTGGGCAGCCCGACCACGGTCACCGGCGCGTCGCCGCTGCCCGCGGGGAACACGCCGGTGGACCACGCGCCTTCGGCGATCGACGGGTAATAGTCCGACTTCGGGATCACGAATTCGCCGAAGGTCGGGTTCACGGGCCGGCTGTTCCATGGCGAGCTCGCCGCGAACGGGGTCTCGTAGCTGCCCCACACCGTGCCGTTCTGGGCCGCCGCCCCGGCGCCGGCGAGTGCCAGAGCGGCCCCGCAGGCGATCAGCCATGCTGGGCGAAGGCCGCGTGCGGCCGCCTGCTTGTGGATGTTGTCGGTCATGCGGTGCCTCCATGGGTGCGCGTCGCCCCCTCGTCCGGCGCGGCGCGACTCATCACCACCGCGCAGGCGGCCCCGAGCACGAACCACACGTACCAGTTGAAGGCGAGGTAGGCGAGGACGTTGTCCGACGCGGAAATGATCAGGTACTCGACGACCAGCGCGAGCGCGACGAATGCGCCCAGCCGGTCGGCGGCGGCCATACGCCGCAGCGTCGCGAACAGGCGCGCGAACAGCCAGGCGAAGGCCGCGAGGCCGAGCGCGCCCAGTTCGAACAGGATCTGCACGTAGATGTTGTGCGCGCCGAAGTTCACGCCGCCTGAATAAGGGAAGAAGGTCGGGGCGAAGTACTTGAAGGCCCCCAGGCCATAGCCCAGCGGCAGGTTCTCCGGGCGGATCCAGCGCAGGCCGTACTCCCAGATCTGCAGTCGCCACGCGAAGGAATTGAGCTTGGCGTACTGCACCATCTCGTTGCCGCTGCCCAGGTCGAGCACGCGTTCGCGCACCCCCGGCACCAGCAGCGCGAGCGCCGGCGCGAGCAGCAGGTAGACCAGATAGCGGCGCTCGAACATCAGCGCGTACAGCGCGAAGATCGCGAAGCACGCCACCCAGGCGCTGCGCGTCTGCGTCAGCAGCAACAGCCCCAGCAGGAGCGGCACGTACGCCGTCAGCAGCGCCCGCCGCAGCGGCGACAGCGCGACCATCGGGCTCTTCAGCGCGTACAGCGACAGCGACAGCACCAGCGTGAGGTAGAAGGCGAAGATGTTCGGATGGCTGAAGGTGCTCTTCAGGCGGAATGCCTCCAGCCCGCCGCCGAGCCCGTGCGCGGCCAGTTCCGCCAGCCCGTAGGCAGCCGGCAGCAGCGACGACAGCAGCACCAGCTTCACGCACACCTTGAAATCGCGCTCGTCCTTCACGAAATGGAAAGCGCTGACGAACACCGCGAAGTAGGACAACAGCCCGAGATAGCCACGCAGCGCATCGGCGCGGTCCGGCGCCATGCCCACGCCGACCGCCGCCACCGCCAGGAAAGCCGCCCAGGCGGAGGCGATGCGGCGGGGAAAGCGCGCCGGCCGCGCCGCCACCAGCAATACCGCGATCAGGATCACGAAGGCGTTCACCAGCCCGCCGAAGCCGATCGCAATCCCCCCCAGGGACACGCGCGTGCTCTCGAACACCAGGTCGCCCGCGGCGCGGAACAGCAGCACCAGCGCGAGCAGCATGAGCCGGTCGTACAGGAAGAGAATCGCGAGCATCAGCAGCGCCGGCAAGGCCAGCAGGCGCACATAGCTCTCCGCCATCGCATCCGCATAGAGCGGCAGCGCGAGTCCGACCGCCAGCGCCAGGATCAGCGCAGCGCCGGTCAGCGCGACAGGATGGGGTGATTGCAGCACGTCGCCCACGTCAATACCCGAACTGCCCCGTCATGCGGCGCTTGGCGGCGCGCGCCATGGCGATGGCGCAGAGCACCGCCCCGCCCGGGCGGCGCGTGGTCGCGACAAGGCGCTGCCCGAGCCGCAGGACGTCGGCAAACGAACCGGCCCCGGCGAACACGTCGAGAAAGCCCTTCAGTGCCTGCGCCGCCTTGTCGCGCGGCAGGCGTGCGACGTCGTCGCCAAACTTTTCCAGCATGCGCCGGTGCCCCTGGATCAGCGAGGCCGGGTTCGACGAGATGCGATGCCTGTCGGCACCATTGTGGAAATACGCGACGAGGTAGTCCTCGACGCAGCAGATCTTCGTCACGCGGCTCAAGCGGATCGACAGGTCCCAGTCCTGGCAGCTCCTGAGGCTCTCGTCCAGGCCGCCCACGCGCTCGAACACGTCGCGCCGCACGACGATGCTGGAGAAGGTGCCGACGTAGTTCGCCACCAGCAGTGCATCTGCGACGCTGCCGTCGAGGCTGTGGTCCGAGCGCGACACCTCGCGACCGTCCTTGTCGCGGCCGATGAACCAGGTGTAGGCGACGCCGTAGTCCGGCCCGCGCTCGCCGAGCAGGGCGATCTGCCGCTCGAGCTTGCGCGGCGACCAGCTGTCGTCGCTGTCGAGAAAGGCGATCAAGTCCCCCCGCGCCGCCCGCGCGCCGGTGTTGCGCGCCGCCGCGCCGCCGCGGTTGGCCGCATGCGCGACATAGCGCACACGCGGATCGGCGATCGCCGCGACGCGCGCGCGCGTGTCGTCGGTCGAGGCATCGTCCACCACCACGATCTCGAAATCCTCCAGCGTCTGCGCGAGAACGCTGTCGATGCACGCCCCGATCGCGTGCCCGCGGTTGTAGGACGGAATCACCACGCTCACCAGCGGCGCGGGCTGCCGGCGCAGCACCTGTGGGGCCGCGGCAATTTCAGGGTCGTCGATCAGTCTGCTCATGCCTCAATCCCCGTTCATCACGGACCCGGCCAGGCCTACGCCCGACTCGCTCAGGCGCTGCGCGTAGCGACGCACCGCCGTCATGCGGCTGGCGTTGCGTCGGGCCACCATCAGGGCCGCGCCCGCGCGCGCCGCGACCATCACACCATCGGCGCAACGCTCGCCCGCCGCGGTGTCGAGGATCACGACGTCGAAAGCCGCCGCGTACTGCTGCAGCAAGCGGTTCAGGGTCGGGCGCGACAGCAGCTCCTGCGGATTCGGCGGGATCACCCCGGCGGGCAGGATCGCGAGCGAGCGCAGCTCCGGCACGCGCCGGATCGCGTCCGGCTGCGCGCGGCCGAGCAGCAGGGCGGACAGGCCGCTGCCGTTCTCCAGCCCGAACAAGGTGTGCAGCGAAGGCCGGCGCAGGTCGGCGTCGATCACCAGCGTGCGCAGGGCCAGCTGCGAGAAGGCGACCGCGAGGTTCGCCGCCATCCACGAGCGCCCCTCGCCGCGTGCGGCGCTGACGATCGCCAGCGTCTTGCGTCCGGCCGCCGGATCGAACCAGCGCAGCATCAGCTGGCTGCGCAGCGCCCGCAGCGCCTCCGTCTGGGCCGAGAACGGATCAAACGCCGCGACGACGCGGGCGGACACCGCGCTCTCGCCCGGCTGCAGGCAGGAGTACTCGAACTGCCGCGCCATCGCGAAGCGGATGTCGCGCTCGCTCGCGAGGCCCAACTCGACGGCCGCATCGCCGAAGCGCAGCCCCCGGTCGCGCTGCAGGCGCAGGATGCGTTCGTTCTCGTCGGCACGCAGGCGCCCAGCCGCCATCAGGATCGCGCCGATCGGCGCTTCAGCCGCGGGGTCGAGCGCAGGGGTCATGGGTGCATTCATGGGATCAGTAAGCTCCTGCGGTTCTACTCATCACGCGCGCCCGGGAAGCCCGGCCGCGGTGATCGCTGCCCGGCACGCTGCCGAGCACCGGCATGCCCGGCAGCCCCGCGAGGTCGTCCTCGCCGCGGACGCGCCGGTCGATCAGTTCGATCAGCACCGCGCTGCCCACCCCCAGCACGACACCGACCATCAACGCCAGCGCCAGCTTGACCAGCAGGCGCGGGCCCGACGGCCACATCGGCGCCGCGGCCGGCGTCAGCACCGCCACGTTGGTCTGTTGACTCTGGCTTTCCAGGCTCGTCGCCGTCAGGCGTGCCGCCACCTGCTCGTAGGCCTTCTGCGCGCCCTCGACGTCGCGCTGCAGCACCGCGATCTGGTCGCGATGCGCCTTGAGCTGCAGCACGCGCGCCTTCTGCGCCTCGACCGCCGCCGCCACCTCCGCCTCGCGCGCCGCGCTGATGCGGCTCGACGTACCCAGCGAAGCGGCGATGCGCTGCGTCTCGGCGCCCACGCGCTGGCGCAGCGAATCGATCACCGCCGCAAGCTTGCCCACCTCCGGGTGGTTCGGCCCCAGCCGGCCGCGGAGCTGCTCGCGCTCCGCCTCGCGGCGCGCCAGGTCGGCCTTCAGGCTCGCGATCAAGGGGTTCTGCGTCACCTCGGGCAGCGAATCGGCCGACCCCGCCTGGCTGTAGCGCGAGCGGCTGTCGGCCCGCTGTCCCTGCACCTGCACGAGCTGGGTCGACAGCTCGGCCAGCCGCGCCGTCTCGACGTCCAGGCGCCCGTCGGCCGAGACGACGCCGTGCTTCTGCTGGTAATCCGACAGCCGCTTCTGCGCCGCCTCCAGTTCGTCGCGCAGGCCCTGCGTGCGCTCGTCGAACCACTGCGCGTACTGGCGCGCGGGCTCGACCTTCAGCTCGAGCGCCGTCTCCATGTAAGCCTGGGCGAAGGTATTCGCCACCATCGCCGCGAACTCGGGCTGAGACGCCGTATAGCGGATACGGATCACGTTGCTCTCGCGCGCCGGCTTCACCTCCAGGCCCGACCGCAGCACCGCAGCGATCCACACCCGGATGTCGCCCGTTTGCGCGGGCGCAGCGTCCCGCTGCGCCTCGGACTGCGGCGCGGATTCGACCCCGCCGAGCCCGGCCGCGCGCAGCGCCGAATCGATCCAGCCGCCGATGTCGCTCCCCTCCCCGATCGCCGCCTGCCACTGCGCCTGGAACTGCGGCATGCGGTCGAGCCCGGCCAGTTCGACGACGCGCAGCGCGACGCGCTCCGAGCCGATGATGTCGACCTGGGTCGCGATATGGCTCGCCATCAATTGCGACGGTATCGTGCCGCCCGCAATCGGGTCCGAGGATTTCGCGTCGACGACCAGCGCCGTCTCGGCCGAATACTTCTGCGGCAGCATCAGGCTCGCCGCAAACGCCGCCGCGACGACGACGAACGCCACCGCCGCCGCCAGCCGGGAGCGGGCGCGCAGGACACGCAGGAATTGCCCGGGATTCATGGTCGCCCCCCGCCTCAGAAGAGGCTTTCCTTCACGTAGATGATGTCGTCGGGCCGCAGGCGGTCCTCCAGCGACGGCTCGATCACCGCGAGACTGCCCTGCGGGTCGCGGCGATGGATGCGCAGGCCGCGCACCGTCCCGCGGAGCGTCGGTCCACCGCCGGTCGCTAGCGCCTGCATCACCGTCATGTTGCGTTCGAGACGGAAGGCGCCGGGCTTCTGCACCTCGCCGTAGATGTAAAACACGTCCGCGCGCCGCGCATAGATCACGTCGCCGGGCGACAACAGCACGTCCGCATCCGCATCGCCGCGCTGGAACAGCGCCGGCAGGTCCAGCTCGCGCCGGATGCGCTGGCCGTCGCGCGTACCGACCAGCACGATCACGTCGTCACCACCAGTGGCGATCCCGCCCGCGTTCGCGAGCATGTCGGTCACGCGCACGTTGAAGGTATCGAGCGGATACCGGCCCGGCTTGTTCACATGCCCCAGCACCGCGACCTGGTTGCCGCGGATCTGCACCGGCAGCACCGTCACCTGCGGCTGCAGCACGAAGCCCCCCTCCCGCAGGCGCGCGGCGATCAGGGCCTCGGCGGCCGAAACCGTGCGCCCCCCCAGGGGCACGCTGCCGATCAGCGGAAAAGTCAGCGCGCCGGTCTCCGACACCCGCCCCTCGGTCGTCAGGTCGGGGTTCTGGAACACGCTGATGCGCACGATGTCCCCCGCCCCCAGCACGTACTCGCGCGAGGCCTCCGCTGCCGGCGCCGGCACCGCCGCTGGCACGGGCGCGGGCGCCTGGGCCGCGGCCCACGCATGCACGCACAACAGGCAGATCAGGAAGGGAATTCGGAACACTTTCGACGGCAACATGAGCGGATTTCCTTGTTCATTGGGATGGCGATGCGGCCTGCTGCACGGCAGGCGCCGCCGGCGCGTACTCGATGCGCGCGCCATCACGCAGGCGTTCCACCTCGGCCTTCGCCAGCGCGGACTTGCGCGCGTTGAGCAGGTAGCGCTCGATCATCGGCCGCGCCGCAGCTTCATCCAGCGGCTGCTCGCGCGAGGTCACCAAATGGACCAGCAGCGCGCCGGCGCCGGTGCGGCTCAGCACCATCTGCCCGTCCTTCATGCGTGCGAAGCCCTTCAGGCTCTCCAGCGGCAACTGCTCGGCCGGCTTCACCGCCGTCGCGTGCCGGAACTCGATCTGCTCGCGGGCGAGCCATTCCTTCACCTCGTGCAGGCCCTCCGCGCGCGCACTCAGGCGCTCCAGCTCCCCGAAACGCTCCTCCGGGATGCGGATCTCCAGTTCCTGCAGGCTGTAGATCCGGCGCCGTGCGAACAGCTCCGGATTCGCCGCGTAGAAGGCCGCGATCTCCGCGTCGCCCGGCGGCGCGATCTGCTCCGTCACCTGTTCCAGGTAGGCGCGAGCGAGGATCTCGCGCTGCGCCGCCTCGAACGACTGCAGCACCCGCGGATCGCGATCGAGCCTGCGCTCGCGCGCCCGCTGCACCATCAACTCCTGATCGATCAGGCGCTCAAGCGCCGCCCCTTCCGGCACCCCCTGCGCTGCGCTGCGTGCAAGCGCGGAACTCAGTTCATTCGCCTGGATTTCCTGCTCATTCACTTTCGCAATGACCTCGAACGCGGGCTTGCCTTCCGCCTCGCCCTTGCTGCAGGCATTGAGAAGGAAAGCCGAAACAAAGACGACCGGAAATACGAAACGTGCAGTCGAAGACATCGACCTTACCGATTATTGGTACGAATCAAGAACCCGGCATTCACCGCGGCAATTCGGGGCGCAATGCGCCCGCCAAATGCGCAATCGAATTACTGGAATATCGGCGAATGGCTGGCGCGCGACAGAGCGATAATCCGCTGGCGTGCGATCAGGGCAAAAAGCGCCAGCCCGGCCAGCAGCAGCACATCGAAGCCGCCCTCGCCCTGAGCGGCATCGCCCAGCGAGAAGTTCAAGGCCGCGCCTTCGGCAAAGGACTGCGGTGACGCCACGCGGCCGACGCCCACACCTCCCGCTGAAGCCGCGCCGGGCAAGGCCTGCAGCCCCGTGCCGCGCTCCCCTGCGGCGAAGCGGACGCCGGCGACGCTCGCGGGCGAGGTCATCAATCCGGTCGCAATGAGCGACGGCGCACCGGTCAGCTCGGCGGCCCTGTCCTCGTAGCGGACCGTCACGCCCTCACCCGACAGCGTCACGGTGCCGGCATTGGCCGCGTTAATGGCGCCTATCAGAAACGCCGAAAGAAATACCATTTTTCCATCAAGAATGGACATGGGGATTACCTCTCCATCGGTATGCAGACAATTCACGACCGCCCGCACCATTCGGCCACTCATCCGATCGATTAACCAGTTCTTCACCGAATCGTGCCGAATGCCTTATTTATATTGCCATGCACCATAACCACCACGGCATGCGTAGTCAATGCATGAAAATCTCGCTTTCAATTCATAAAACAATTGCAACGCTCATGAAATAATTACTTTCACGTTCGCACCATTGTCGTGCGCTCTGGCACCCGTCGGGTGCGCGCATTCACTCTTCGCACCCCTGGACGCGTCATCGAAATGCATGCTTCATGCATTCGCACATTAAAAGCGGAAACGCACGGAAACGTCGGCCGTATTCGCCGAGTAACCACTCAGGGAACGCGAACCTTCGCGCACCTGGTGCTGCAAGCCGAAGGCGAAACTCAGCGCACGCTGCGGGCGGTACTCCGCATTCAGGCCATAGCGGTAGCTGTTGTCCGCCGGTCGCTCGCGCACCAAGCCGCCACCAACCAGCTCCGGGTCGCCGCGGTAGTCGCGCCGGCGCCATTCGAGGCCCGCCCCAAGCGTCACCTTGTCGGTGACCGCCCACTTCGGCGCCAGGCGCACCGCCTCGGTCACGGCGTAGTTCGCCGCGAGATCCTGCCGGGCACCGATCTCGCGCCTCACGCTCAGCTCCACCGACGTCTTGACCGTCGCGTCCCAGACGACCCCGATGCGCCCTATCGTTCCCGTAAAGTCCCGCTCCGGCGCCAGCCGGTAGCTCAAACGGGTCCGCCCGATGAAGCCCGAAAGCCTTGTTGCTCCTGACAGTCGCCACTCCCCTCCGAGACGCAGCTCCTGCTGCCGGTAGTCGCGGATCGAGCCCGCCACCTCCGGACGATTCAAGTACTCACCCTGCGTGTCGCGCAGCGTCAGCACCACGCGATTTCCCGTCGGTGGCCGGTAGGTGAGATTCAGATCCACCGTGTCCGCGTCGAACTCGGCCACATCGGCATCGCTGCGCTCGAAACGGCTTCTCGTGTGGGCGAAGCCCATCCCCACGGCCCAGCGGGGATGCCACCAGTAGTCGGCACTCGCATGCGTCCGCGCGTAGGCATTCATGTTGCGCCGCGTGCCGCCGGTCTCGTCGAAGCCGGTCAGGGTCTCGCGGTAGGCGTGGCTCAACTCCCCGCTCCAGCGGTCGCCCAGCCCCCACTCCCAGGCCAGTTTCGCGTCCGGCCGGTCGTGGTCCAGGTCGCCATGTATCGCATAGCGAGCACTCACCAAATCCAGATCGGCAAGCAGGCGCTGCCGACCATAGCGGCGATCGAATTTCAGCCCGACTCCGGTTTCGCTCACCGTATCGTGTGCCTTGTTTTCGGGCGCGCGCTCATCGTCCGCGAGCCGAAAGAGATTGCTCTCATATCGGATCGACTGACTGACATCGAAATTCAGCGCATCTCCTTCATCGGCGCACGCAGCGTCATGCAGGAATATCGATGTCAGAGTGATTGCACACATGATCGACCTCGAAGATCGCAATCCCGCCTCCCTCTTTAATCAGGGGTCAGGATAGTCGAAACGGATCATCGAAAATAAAAGCTTGTAAGCACATTAAAACGCCGCGCATGAACACGACAGGTGCAATTCCGGGGCAACCAATATCCATTAAATGAAAATGGTTTACTACTTTAATATTCTGTTTTTACTCATTTTTCTATTCGACAATTGAATTTATGTCGACGCCGCACCGGCGCCCCCTGTTTCCGCGCCATGCGAGCCACAAACATTTCCACAGAGAGTTTTTTCTTACAAAACCGAACCTAATCGAAAGCGTGCTACGTAAGATGTCTGCCGGATTCTCCGACATGCCATTTCCGGGTCATCCGGGCACTGCTCCGGTACCCGCGGGTGGCATTCTGCATCGCACAAACATCAATTACCGGAATCATGCTCGTAGCCCTGGATAGACAAGGCAGCCTGTTGCGCGGCAACTTCACGCTGAGCGGCGCAATCGAGGCATTCATCGATCCGCTGATCGTCGTCGCGGTTCTGTATGCCTGCGCGGCATGGCACGGCGAACGCCTGCTGAGTCCGGCCTACATGATCCTGGGCGCGCTTTCCTTTGCGCTGACGTTTCCCGGCAATATCGGATTGCATGAAAGCACGCGCAAGATGGTGCGCAAGGTCGCAACCAACTGGCTGCTGTTCGCCGGCGCCACGGGGGCCTTCGGCTACGCCAGCGGCTACCTGCACTACTTTCCGCAGTCGATGCTCGTGGCCTGGCTCTCCGCCACCCCGATCGCGCTCGTCGCCGCCCATGCAGCCGCACGACAAGCGCTTCCGGCATGGCTGGCGATCGGCGACAACCAGCGCATCGCCGTCGTCGTTGGCGTGAACGACATCGGACTGAAACTCGCGCGCGAGTTCCGCGCACATCCCTACCTCGGCACCCGCGTCGTCGGCTTCTTCGACGACCGCCCGCGCGCGCGCCTGCCCGACACCGGCGACGCACCACTGCTCGGCCCACTCGCCGGGCTCGCCGAGTTCGTCAAGCGGCGCCGGGTCGAGGCGATCTACCTCGCGCTGCCGATGGCCCCGCAACCGCGCATCCTCGCCCTGCTCGACGAACTCAAGGACACCACCGCATCGATCTACTTCGTGCCCGACATCTTCGTCACCGACCTGATCCAGGGGCGAGTCGACAACGTCGGCGGCATGGCGGTCGTCGCCGTGTGCGAGACGCCCTTCACCGGCCTCAACCACATCGTCAAGCGCGGCTCCGACTTCGTGCTCGCGCTGCTGATTCTGCTGCTGCTGAGCCCCGTACTGCTGGCCGTCGCCATCGGCGTGAAGCTCTCCTCCCCCGGACCCGTTGTCTTCAAGCAGCGCCGCTACGGCCTCGACGGCCTCGAGATCCTCGTCTACAAGTTCCGCTCGATGACCGTCTGCGACGACGGAGCCAGGGTGCAACAGGCCACCCGCAATGACAGCCGCATCACCCCGTTCGGCGCCTTCATCCGCCGCACCTCACTCGACGAGCTGCCGCAATTCATCAACGTAGTGCAGGGACGCATGAGCATCGTCGGCCCGCGGCCGCACGCCGTCGCGCACAACGAAGCCTACCGCAAGCTCATCAAGGGCTACATGATCCGCCACAAGGTCAAGCCGGGCATCACCGGATGGGCACAGGTCAACGGCTACCGCGGCGAAACCGAGACACTGGACAAGATGGAGAAGCGCATCGAGTACGACCTCGACTACCTGCGCAACTGGTCGCTCGGCCTCGACCTCTGGATCATCGTCAGGACGGCGCTGATGGTCGTGCGCGACCCCAATGCATACTGAGGCAGGGCGCGGATACGGCCGGCGAGGACGCCACGGGCGCACAATGCGGCAACCACGCACGAAACTCGCCACGCCGCACACCGTCAAACCGCTGTTTCAAGAATCACGACCATGATCCCTGCGCGCTACCGCCCCCTCCTCCCTCTCCTCCTCATCGCCGGCCTGGCCGCGACCGGCATCGTCGGCGCCGCACAGCCGACCGACATCCGCCCCGGCCTGTGGGAATTCCGCTCGACGCGGCTGAACATTGCCGGTTTGCCCGACATGTCCGCGCAAATGGCCCAGGCCCAGCAGTACCTCCGCAGCCTGCCGCCCGACATGCGGCGCATGGTGGAGCAGCAGATGGCAGCTCGCGGCGTCAGCCTCGGCAATGACGGCACGGTACGCAGCTGCATCACGCCCGAACAGGCAAAATCCGACACCATCTTCTCGGGCAAGACCGAAGGCAACTGCACGCTCGACAAGGTCGTCAAATCCGGCCGCACCGTGCGCGGCCACCTCATCTGCACGCAGCCCGCCGCCACGGGCGACTTCGAGGCGAACGTCCAGACGCCGGAGCGCTTCACGACCCGGGTGCACATGAACTCCCAGCGCGGGGACATGCAGATGGACACGGACGCGCGCTGGATCGGCGCCGACTGCGGCGCGCCACAGGCAGGCTAACGCCCCGCTTCGCAAGCGCGAGGGCGGGGTGCTGCCACCGCGCGGCGGCGCACATCGCCACAGGAACGGCCAGCTCGTGCAGAATGCCGACTCTGTCGGCGCCACACGCTCGTGGCCACCGGCTCGCGGAAACCCGCCCTCCGACTGCCAACACACCCATGAAAATCGCCACCTGGAACGTCAACTCCCTCAAGGTCCGCCTGCCCCACGTCCTCGACTGGCTCGCGGCCAACCGGCCCGACGCCCTGTGCCTGCAGGAGCTCAAGATGGAGGACAAGGCCTTCCCCGCCGCCGAGCTCGAAGCCGCCGGCTACCACGCGGTGTTCAACGGCCAGAAGACCTACAACGGCGTCGCGATCCTCAGCCCGCACGTACCGGATGAAACCGCGCGCGACATTCCCGGCTTCGCCGACGAGCAGAAGCGCATCATCGCCGCCACCATCGGCGGCGTGCGCGTCATCAGCGCCTACTTCCCCAACGGCCAGGCCGTCGGTTCGGACAAGTTCGAATACAAGCTGCGCTGGCTCGCCGCCCTCACCGACTGGCTGCGCGAGGAACTGAAGACCCACGAACGCGTCGTGCTGGCCGGCGACTTCAACATCGCCCCCGAGGACCGCGACGCCCACCCGGACTGGAAGGACGAGATCCACGTCTCGCCGCCCGAACGCGCCGCCTTCGCCGCGCTGACGGAGCTGGGCCTCGCCGACGCCTTCCGCCTCTTCGAGCAGCCCGAGAAGAGCTTTTCGTGGTGGGATTACCGCATGGGCGCGTTCCGCCGCAACTTCGGCCTGCGCATCGACCACATCCTCGTCTCGCAGGCGCTGCGCACAAACTGCCGCGGCTGCACGATAGACAAGACGCCGCGCAAGCTCGAGCGCCCCTCCGATCACGCTCCCGTGATCGTCGACTTGGACCTCTGAGTGCCACCTGCCATGAACACGCCGCCCCCGGATCCCGCCCTCGCCGCTGCCCACTACCCGATGATTGCCGCGCTACCCGAAGCAGCACGCCTGCGCCTGCTCGCCGCCGGCCGCTGGGCGCGCGTGCCGGCCGGCACCCTGTTGTTCGACGACCATCAGGCCTGCGAAGGCTTCCCCTTCGTCGTCGAAGGCTCGGTACGCGTCGTCAAATGCGCGCCGAATGGCCGCGAGCTGCCGCTCTACCGCGTCACGCCGGGCGAGACCTGCATCATCTCCTCGTCCTGCCTGCTCGGGCAGGAGGACTACAACGCGCGCGGCATCGCCGAGACTGACACCGTGTTGCTGATGCTGCCCAAGCCCGAGTTCGACGCCCTCCTCGCCGAACCCGCCTTCCGCAGCTTCGTGTTCCACCTTTTCGCCGAGCGCATCGCCGACCTGATGCAGCTCATCGAGGAAGTCGCCTTCCACCGCCTCGACCAGCGCCTCGCAGGCCTGTTGCTCGGCAAGGGGCGCGTGCTGCACATCACCCACCAGCAGCTCGCCGACGAGCTCGGCAGCGTGCGCGAGTTCGTCAGCCGCCTGCTGAAAGGCTTCGCCGCACAGGGGTTGGTGAAGCTGTCGCGCGAACAGGTCGAGATCCTCGACCCCGCAGGCCTGCGGCGCATCGCCAGCGACGGCCGGCAGACATGAGCATCGCGAGGGGGGCTGTGTAACCGAGGTTACAGACCGGCGGGAGCGCGAGTGTTGAAATACGCTCGCAAACCTGAACAACCCCCGGAGAAAATCATGAATGCAAACGTCGGCGGCATCGACAAGATCCTTCGCATCGTCGCGGGCCTCGTCCTGATCGTCCTCGCGATCATGGGCGTCGGCGCCCCCTGGACCTGGATCGGCGTCGTGCCGCTCGCCACCGGCCTGATGGGCTGGTGCCCGGCCTACTCGATCTTCGGTCTCAACACCTGCCCGATGAAGAAGGCCTGAGCGTCCTTCGCGACCTCACAAAAAAGCCGGGGCGACCCGGCTTTTCTTCGTTTACGGTCCCCGTTTCGCCCGAGCTACGCCGGAGCGCCCTTGCGCGCGACGTGGTTCGCGATATTGACGTAGTCCGTCACGCTCAACCGCTCGCCCCGCAGGCCCGGATCCACTCCCAAGGCCGCGAAATCCTGCTCGTCGACGATGTCGCGCAGCGTGTTGCGCAGCGTCTTGCGCCGCTGGCCGAAGGCCGCTGCGACGATGCGGCCGAGCAGCTCCTCGTCCAGCGCGCCGAGCTGGTCGGGTGGCAAGGGCACCATGCGCACGATGCTGGACGTCACTTTCGGCGCCGGCCGGAACGCCCCCGGCGGCACGTCGAACAGGCGCGCCATGCGGAAACGGTACTGCAGCATCACCGACAGCCGCCCGTACTCCTCGGTGCCCGGCTCGGCCACCATGCGCATCACGACCTCCTTCTGCAGCATGAAGGTCATGTCCGAAACGCTGTCGGCGAAGGACGCGAGGTGGAACAACAGCGGCGTCGAGATGTTGTACGGCAGGTTGCCCACCACGCGCAGCGGCGCCCCCAGGCTGCCGAAATCGAACTTCAGCGCGTCGCCCTCGTGGATCGTCAGGCGCTCGGGCGTGTAGCGTTCCTTCAGCCGCGCGATCAGGTCGCGGTCGATCTCGACCACGTGCATGTGACCGAGGCGCTCGACCAGAGGATCGGTCATCGCCGCAAGGCCCGGCCCGATCTCGACGATCGTGTCGCCCACGGCGGGGCGGATCGCATCGACGATCTTGCGGATGATGTTGGGATCGGACAGGAAGTTCTGCCCGAAACGCTTGCGGGCGTGATGCTCGGTCATTCGATATCTCTACAGGTTGTCGGCAACGCCGAAGCGGCGGCGCTGCGGTGATGCGGCCCGCGCGATGGCGGTTTTCGGGCCGAGGCGTCGGCCACGCGCCACCGAGGACCGGAAGCCGCCGTCGCGCGGGCGGGGCGACCGGCACTCAGGTTCAAGGAATTCGGCTTTCAGGCGCGAGCGCCCGCCATGGCAATCGCCAGTTCGACCGCCGCGAACAGGCTGCCCGGATCGGCCTTTCCCGTTCCGGCGAGGTCCAGCGCGGTGCCGTGATCCACCGAAGTCCGGATGATCGGCAGGCCCAGCGTCACGTTCACCCCGCCACCGAAGCTCGCGTGCTTCAGCACCGGCAGCCCCTGGTCGTGGTACATCGCCAGCACCGCGTCGCCCTGCCCCAGCGTGTGCGGCACGAACAGCGTATCGGCCGGCAGCGGGCCGGCGAGCTGCATGCCCTCGCCGCGCAGCTTTTCCAGCACTGGCGTGATCACCTCGATCTCCTCGCGCCCCATGTGGCCGCCCTCGCCCGCGTGCGGATTCAGGCCGGCGACGAGGATGCGCGGCGCGGCAAGGCCGAAATGCCGCACCAGGTCGCCGTGCAGGATGCGCAGCGTCGCCTCCAGCAGCTCGCGCGTGATGGCCGCCGGCACGGCCGCCAGCGGCAGGTGCGTCGTCGCCAGCGCGACGCGCATGCCGCCGCCGACCAGCATCATCACCACCAGCGGCGTGCCGGTGTGCTCGGCGAGATATTCGGTGTGCCCGCTGAAAGCCACGCCGGCGTCATTGATGACGCCCTTGTGCACCGGCGCCGTCACCATCCCGGCGAACTCGCCGCTGCGGCAGCCCGCGAGCGCGCGGTCGAGCAAGGCGAGCACATAGGGGGCATTCGCCGCGTCGAGCACACCGGCGCGCGCCGGGACGGCCAGCGGAACGTGCAGCACCTCGAGTGCGTCTTCTGGCGCCGCATCGCGTGCGGGATCGAAAGGCAGGACCGCAGCGCGACCACCGGCACGCTCGCGGATCAGCGTAATGTCGCCGAGGACGACGGTACGCACCGGCCAGTGGCGACCGGCCAGGTGCGCGCACAGCTCGGGGCCGACCCCGGCCGGCTCCCCGCTCGTGACGGCGAGAACTGGCAAGCGCGTGGGCAGCCCCGGCACGCCGGCTTACTCCTTGTCCAGTCGGTACTCGACGTAGGTGCGGTCGCGCAGCTGGCGCAGCCATTCCTCGTAGGCCTCTTCGGCCTTGCGCTCGCGCAACGCGTTGCGCGCAGCGGCGCGCTTGCGCTCGTCCGTGACGTCCTGCATGCGGCGTTCCTCGACCATGATCAGGTGCCAGCCGAAGGGCGACTTGATCGGCGGGCTGACTTCACCCGGCTTCAGCGCATCCATGGCACGCTCGAACTCGGGCACCGTATCGCCCGGATTGACCCAGCCGAGGTCGCCACCCTTCGCAGCCGACAGGTCGGCCGAATTCGCCTTCGCCAGCTCCGCAAAGTTCCCGCCGTTGATGACGCGCTCGCGCAGGCCGTTGAGGCGGCTCTCGGCGTCGGCATCATTCACGATCTCGGAGGTGCGGATCAGGATGTGGCGCGCGCGCGTCTGCTGCATCTGCTGCACACCCGCAGCCTCGCCGCCGCGACGCTCGACGAGCTTGACGATGTGGAAGCCCGCCTGGCTGCGAATGACCTTCGACACTTCGCCCGGTTTCATCTGGCGCACCGCCTCCGCGAACACCACCGGCAGGCGGTCGCGTCCACGCCAGCCCAGATCACCGCCGCTCAGGCCGTCCGGTGCGTCCGAATACGAAGCTGCGAGGCGACCGAAGTCCTCGCCCGCGCGCAGGCGCTCGACGACGTTCTCGGCACGCGCGAGGCGCTCGGACTGCTGCTGCATCGTCGCACTTTCGGGTACGCGCACGAGAATGTGGGCGACGTGGAACTCCTCGCCCGACAGCGCATCGGCGTTGTTCGCGAGAAAATTCTCGATCTCCGCGTCGGTGACGACGATGCGGCTGTCGACCTCGCGCTCGCGCAGGCGGGTGAGCAGGATCTCGGAGCGGATCTGGTCGCGGAAGCGGTTCCAGGTGATGCCGTCCTTCTCCAGCGCGAGGCGCAGGTCGGTCATGCTCATGCGGTTGTTGTCGGCGATGCGGCCAATCGCCCGCTCCAGCATCGCGTCGTCGACCTTGAGCGAAGTCTCCGCCGCCAACTGGTGCTGCGCGCGCTCGAGAACCAGACGCTCGAGCACCTGACGCTCGAAGGCGTCGGCCGGTGGCAGCGCCGTGCCCTGGCGTGCGAGCTGGCGCTGCGCCTGCTGCACGCGCTCGCGCAGCTCCAGCGTGGTGATGACCTCGTTATTTACGACGGCAATGATGCGGTCGACCGCGACCGGGCGCGCGGAGGCGGCGTGCGCGGGCAGCAGCGCGGGGGCGCCGGCGAGGCCGAGTACCAGGGCGATGCACAGGCGCGAGGGAATTCGGATCATGTTCTGTCGTGGAGTGGATGTTGAGGCGCTCATTCGGCGCCGAAAACGCGATCGGAAACGGGATCGTTGATCTTCCCATAACCGGCGACGCTGCGTTTGAGCAGACTGACCGGGCTGGTGCCCACGCTCGCGAGGTCGTTGAGCTCGAGCTGCACGAACACCGCCTGGGTCACGTCATTGGGGTCGGTCGCGAAGCGGTGCAGCGCGGTGCGCACGACCCAGCAACCGCCATCGTACTCGATGCCCGCGATCGCCTCGGTGATGCGGTCTTCCGTCAGCGAACGCGTCACGCGCCCGACTCCGTACCATCCGCCACCCAGCGGCCACTGGCCGGACAAGGCGAGATCCTGGATCTTGTCGCTCTCGTCGGCAAGCCGGCCACGCGAATAGCGGTAGGAGAGGTTCAGCGCCTTGGCGAAGTCCGGCTGGTAGCGCACGCCGGCGTTGAAGCGTTCGGTCCAGTTGTCGCGCGGATTGTACTGGATGTTCGAATCGAGCCAGGTCTTCGACATGACGTAGCCGCTGAAGAGCCCAAGGACATCGGCGCGGCGGCCGGTGCGCGGCTCCTCGCCGGGCAGCGTCACGCGCTGGTCGTCAAAGTAGAAGCGCTGGCCGACGGTCGCGCGCAGGCGTTCGCCGCCGGTTTCCGGATCGATCAGGCGCGTAGTCACCGCCGCCGTCACCTGGTTGGCATCGGCGATGCGGTCGCCCCCCGAATACTGGTTCTCCGAGAAGATCTGCGCGAGGCCGAAGTCGTAGCGCGAGGAGTCGAACACCGGGATGTCGGTCTGGTCGCGGAAAGGCGTCTTGACGTAGAACACGCGCGGCTCGAGCGTCTGCAGGAAGTCCCGGCCGAGCAGGCTCGTGTCGCGCTCGAAGAACAGTCCGCTGTCGACCGAGAAGATCGGCACCGAGCGCGTGATCGATTGGCTGTTGCCGGTGAGGTCGCGATCGAGGTCGTACTGCGTGTAATGCACGCCGACCTTGGGCGTGACGTAATAGCCGGCGCGCTCGAACGGCAGCGAGACTTGCGGATAGAGCGTGAAGCGGCTGCCTTCCGGCATGTTCGTTTCGGGGTGGTCGAACTGCACGTATTCGCCGCGGAACGCGAAGGCCGAGCCGCCGATCAATTCGCCGCGATTGGCATTCAGCAGCAGCTGCGGCAGCTTGCGGTAGGGCTCGCCGCCCGACAGCGTCTGGTAGCTCTGCACCAGCGCGGAGGCATTCCACCACTCGCTGCCGGCATAGGTCAGCGTGCCCTTGCGCACGAGGTTCGCGCGCGACGCGACCGACACGCGCGAGCTCAGGTCCTCGAAATACTCCTTGTCGGTGACGCCGTTCCAGTCGATCGCCGCGAACAGGCTGGGCGTGATGACCTGCGTATGCTGGAAGGATCCCAGCGCCCGCTCCTCGCCGGTCACGTTGTCGCGCGGCAGGTATTCGACGCGCGCCTCGCCGGCCTGCGTCGGCGTCAGGTAGCGGAACTCGGTCGCCAGCTGCACGCCGCGGCGCCCCATGACGCGCGGCGCAATCGTCGCGTCGTAGTTCGGCGCGATGTTCCAGTAGTACGGCACCGAGATGTCGAGGCCGACCTTGTTCGACATGCCGAAGGTCGGCGCAAGGAAACCCGACTGGCGCTGACCGACGAGCGGGAACTCCGCCCACGGCCACCACAGCATCGGCACGTCCTGGAACACCAGGGTCGCGCCCTTCGCGGTGCCGAGCTCGCGGTCGTAGTCGAGGTGCAGGTCGCTCGCCTTCAGGTACCAGTCCGGGTCGCTCGCCTCGCAGGTCGACCACGTCGCGTTCTTCAGGCGGTACTGGTTCTCGCCCTCGAAGTACAGCACGTCGGCCGAACCGCCCCCGGCGACCTCGCGCGGCGTCTCACCCGGCTGCACCGGCGCGGTCGACTGACGCTTGATGCGATAGGTCGGCTCGTCGAACGAACCCAGGCGCTCCTCCAGCTTCAGCCGCGCCTCCGGCCCGCTCATGCTGTCCTCGCCACGCCTGAGCCGCACATTGCCTTCTGCATGCGCCTCGTCGTCGAGCTCGCGATACGTCAGTTTGTCCGCCGAAAGCAGCAGGTCGTCGCGCTGCAACTCGGCATCGCCTTCCGCCAGGAGCTCGACTGAACGCGTGCCGCGGATACGTCGCGCACGTACCTCGGTCGCGCCCGGCGGCAAGGCACTGGTCGCCTGAGCGGGCTTCGTCCCGGTTGCGGCCGCAGCCGGCGTCGCCGCGGCGGGCGCGGGAGCAGGCGTCTTCGCCGCAGGACGCCCCCCGGCGGGCGCGGACTCCGTCGGCGCAACCGCGGGCGCAGGTTTCGCCGGCGTGCGGGCGCTGCCGCCGCCCATCAGGTCCGGCGAGACGACCAGCGGCGGCAGTCCGGCTGCCAGCGCCGGGCCAGAGAAACAGCACAGCAGCAGCGGGATCGCCCGCAACTGCGTTCTCAATCGCATTTCGCGCAAAGCGCTTTCCCCAATCCTGGTTTCATCGCCGGCGGCCCGTGCCCGGCACGACCGCGGCCTTTTGATAAACTCGCGGATTTTACACGAAGCGTCGCGGAGAACCCGGTGCACAGACTTGCCCAACTGAACGACTGGCTGACCACGCAACTGTCCGGAGGGGCCTTCGAGCTGACGGCCGCATCGGCGGATGCCAGTTTCCGCCGCTATTTCCGCGTGAACTTCGCCGACGGCAGCCCCAGCCTGGTGGTCATGGACGCCCCGCCCGAGCGCGAGGACTGCCGCCCCTGGCTGAAGGTCGAGGAGCTGTTCCGCGCCGCCGGCGCACACGTGCCGGAAGTGCTCGCGCAGGATCTCGATCAGGGCTTCCTGCTGCTCTCCGACCTCGGCAGCACGACCTACCTCGCTGCGCTGAACAAGGACAATGCCCCCCACCTCTACGCCGACGCCCTCGGCTCGCTGATTGCGATCCAGCGCGCGAGCCGGCCCGGCGTGCTGCCGGAGTACTCGCGCGAGCTGCTGCTGCGCGAGCTGATGCTCTTCCCCGAGTGGTACATCGAGCGCCACAAGGGCGTCACCCTCGACGACCGCCAGCGCGTCACGCTGATGGACAGCTTCGACCGCATCCTCGAAGTGAACCTGGCCGAACCGCAAGTGTTCGTGCACCGCGACTACCATTCGCGCAACCTGATGTACCTGCCCGACCAGGCCAACCCGGGCATCATCGACTTCCAGGATGCCGTGTACGGCCCGCTCACCTACGACCTCGCCTCGCTGTTCAAGGACGCCTACATCCACTGGGAAGAGGATTTCACCCTCGACATGCTCGCCCGCTACTGGGAAGCGGCGCGCAAGCTTGGCCTGCCGGTGCGCGCGGACTTCTCCGACTTCCACCGCGACTACGAATGGATGGGCGTTCAGCGCCACATCAAGGTGCTGGGCATCTTCGCGCGCCTCTACCATCGCGACGGCAAGGACGGCTACCTCGCCGACATGCCGCTGGTGATGGACTACCTGCGCCGCGCCTGCAAGCGCTACCGCGACCTCGGGCCACTGCTGAAGCTGCTCGACCGCCTCGATCCCGAACCGGTCGAAGTCGGCTACACCTTCTGATGCGTGCAATGATCCTCGCCGCCGGACGCGGCGAACGCATGCGTCCGCTGACGGACGCGTGCCCGAAACCGCTGCTGCGGGCGGGCGGCAAGCCCCTGATCGTGTGGCACATCGAACGCCTGCGCGACGCCGGTTTCACCGACATCGCGATCAACCACGCTCACCTCGGCGCGATGATCGAGGCCGCGCTGGGCGACGGCCGCAGCTTCGGCGTGCGCCTGCACTATTCGGCCGAGGCCGAGGCGCTGGAGACTGCCGGCGGCATCCGCCAGGCCCTGCCGCTGCTGGGCAACGCGCCCTTCCTCGTCGTCAATGGCGACGTGTTCTGCGACGCCGACCTCGCGACGCTGCGCGAGCGCGGCACCACGCTCTCGGCCGAGGGCGACCTCGCCCACCTGCTGATGGTGCCTAACCCGGAACACCACCCCGGCGGGGATTTCCGTCTCGCGGACGGGCGACTGCATCGCGACGGCGAACCGCGACTCACCTTCTCCGGCATCGGCGTGTACCACCCGAACCTGTTCGCCGGCATCGCCCCCGGCACACGCGCCGCGCTGGGACCGCTGCTGCGCGAAGCGATGGACGCCGGGTGCGTCGGCGGCACGGCGCACGCCGGCTACTGGCTCGACGTCGGCACCCCGGCGCGGCTCGCCGAGCTCGACGCCCGGCTGCGACAACCCGGCGCCTGAACGCCCCCCGGCGGGTCGGGTCGAATCCGACACCACATGCCATAATCTGCCGATGAATATGCCCCTCGCCCCGAAGCTCGCCCCCCTCGCGCTCGACATCGCCCCTTTCCGCGCCCGCCGCGAGCGCCTGCTCGCCCGCATGAACGCCCAGGGCGGCGGTATCGCGGTGTTGCCGACCGCCCCGGAACGCGCACGCAACCGCGACACGCATTACCCGTTCCGTTACGACAGCTATTTCCACTACCTGACCGGCTTCGGCGAACCGGAGGCGGTGGTCGTGCTGGTTGGCGGCGACACGCCGAAATCGATCCTGTTCTGCCGCGAGAAGAACGAGGAGCGCGAAATCTGGGACGGCTACCGCCACGGCCCCGACGCAGCACGCGAGCATTTCGGCTTCGACGAGGCCTGGACCGTCGGCGAACTCGACCAGCGTCTGCCCGACCTCATGTCCGGCCAGCCCGCGCTGTGGTGCAGCCTCGGCCACGAGGCCGACTGGGACGCCCGCGTACTGCGCGCACTCAACACCGTGCGCGCGAATGCCCGCGCCGGCGCGATCCCGCCCCACGCAATCCGCGACGTGCGCGCCGAACTCGACGAGATGCGCATCATCAAGGATGCCGCCGAAATCGCGATCATGCGCCGCGCCGGCGACATTTCCGGCGAAGCGCACCGCCGCGCGATGGCCGCGACCCGCCCCGGCCGCTTCGAGTACGAGATCGAAGCCGAACTGCTCCATGCCTTCCGCCGCGCCGGCAGCCAGGCCCCCGCCTACCCGTCCATCGTCGCCAGCGGCGCCAACGCCTGCGTGCTGCACTACATCGAGAACGACCGCCAGATGGCCGACGGCGACCTGCTGCTGATCGACGCCGGCTGCGAGCTCGACGGCTACGCCTCCGACATCACCCGCAGCTTCCCCGTGAACGGCCGCTTCAGCGGCCCGCAACGCGACATCTACGAACTCGTGCTCGCCGCCCAGACGGCCGCGAAGGCGGTCATCCGTCCCGGCGCACACTGGAACATGCCGCACGACGCCGCCGTCGAGGTGCTCGCGCAGGGCATGCTGGATCTCAAGCTCCTTTCCGGCAGCCTCGCCGAAGTCCTCGAACAGGGCCACTACCGCCGCTTCTACATGCACCGCACCGGCCACTGGCTCGGTCGCGACGTGCACGACGCGGGCGAATACAAACTCGATGGCGACTGGCGGCTGCTGGCACCGGGCATGGTGCTGACGGTGGAGCCGGGCTGCTACATCCGGCCCGCCGAAGGCGTGCCGGAAGCCTTCTGGAACATCGGCGTGCGCATCGAGGACGACGCCCTGGTCACCGAGGACGGCTGCGAATACATCACCGAAGCGGCACCCCGCACGGTTGCCGACATCGAGGACCTCATGCGCGAGGCCGCCGATGGTGCAGCATGACCTGCTGATCGTCGGCGCCGGCCCGGTCGGCCTTTCGCTCGCCCTCGCGCTCAAGGACAGCGGCCTCGCGATCGCGCTGGCTGATGCACGCCCACGCGATGCTGTCGCCGCGGACCCGCGCGCGCTCGCGCTCGCCCACGGCACACGCCTCACGCTCGAACGCCTGGGCGTGTGGCATGACCTGCCGGCGACGCCCATCCGCCACATCCACATATCGCAGCAGGGCGGCTTAGGCCGCACCCGCCTCGAAGCGGACGAGTACGGCCTGCCCGCGCTCGGCTACGTCGTCCGGGCAGGCGCTCTCGCCGACGTCCTGCGCGAAGCCTTGGAACGCACCGGCATCACGGTCATGGACGAGACCGAAGTCGCCGGACTTGCAACCGGCTCAGACGCAGTTACGGCCAGCCTCGCAGGCAGCGGCAGCACCCTCCACGGCGCCGCCGCCAACGCCCGCCTCGTCGCCTGCGCCGAAGGCGGGCTGCAGGCCGGCACGCCCGACATCGTCGAACGCGACTACGGCCAGCACGCGATCATCGCCGATGTGGGCATCGCGGGTGGCCACGACGAAACCGCCTTCGAGCGCTTCACCAGCGAGGGTCCGATCGCGTTGCTACCCCACGGCCACCAATACGCACTGGTGCATGTCGCCTCGCCCCGGCGCGCCACCGAACTCCTGGCTCTGTCCGACGCCGCCTACCTCGAGCACCTCCAGCACCGCTTCGGCAGCCGTGTGCACCTTGCACACGTCGCCGGGCGGCAACGCTACCCGCTGGTGCTGCGCTACCGCCGCGACCCCGTCGGCCAGCGCACCGTCTGGTTGGGCAATGCTGCCCAGACCCTGCACCCCGTCGCGGGCCAGGGCTTCAACCTCGCGCTGCGCGATGTGTGGGCGCTCGCCAGCACCCTCCTCGATTTCCGCGGCGACCCCGGCCTGGCCGGCACGCTCGCGGCGTGGCGCGACGCCCGGCGCCTGGACCGCTTCGGCGCGATCAACTTCACCGACAGCCTCGTACGCATCTTCAGCAACGACTTCGCCCCCCTGCACCACGCGCGCGGCGCGGCCCTGTTCGCCCTCGACATGCTGCCGCCGCTGCGTCACTTCATCGCCCGCCGCATGATGTTCGGCGCCCGCGCCTGGCCGTAATTCCTGCGATGCCGGCCTCGCCGGCACGCCATCGTTATATGATTGCGTCCGAACAATCCCGGACCTGACGTTTGATCACATGAACAACAACATGCGGATTCGCTACAAGATCACCCTTGCGGTCGGCATTGCAGTCACGGTGGTCCTCGTGGCGATGGCGCTCTTCTACACGCACTTCCAGGAACAGACGGTCCTGAGCCAGAACGAGCGCACGATGGAAAAGCTCACCGAAAGCGTGGCCCAGGGCCTGCAGGCGGTGATGCTGGCAGGCTCAGCGGACATCGCCGAGTCCTATGCCGACCGCCTCAAGAAAGTCACCGACATCATCGACTTCCGCATCCTGCGCACCAACGGCGACGAAGCCTTCCGCGACAACAAGACGATCGAAGACGTGAATCGCCGCCGCGGCGAGGAAACCTTCACGCCGCGCGATCACGAACAGCAGATCCCGGTCCTCCCGGCGGACGATCCCAACCTGCTCGCAACGGTGAGAGAAGGCCGCACGCTTGCGGTGTACGAACCCGGCCTCGACGGCCACCGCACCCTCACCTTCCTCGCCCCGATCAAGTACGTCGATGCCTGCAGCAAGTGCCACGGCACGGCCAACAAAGTGCGCGGTGTGATCAAGCTGACGACCTCGCTCGCGGCCGTCGAGCGCGACATCTACGAGGTACGCCAGTACGCCATCGGCGGCCTCGCCCTGGCGCTGATGGCGACCATGCTGCTCACCGGCTACATGCTCGGCCGCACCATCGTCGAACCGCTCGAGAAGGTCACGCATGCGATGAGCCGCGTCTCCGACGGCGACCTCGACCACCAGGTGCCGATCCACAGCCGCGACGAAATCGGCACGATGGCCAACAGCTTCAATCGCATGACCTCCGAGCTCAAGACCACCTACGACGGCTTGCGCCGCGAGCAGGACAAGCTCACGACCATCATCCACGGCGCCGGCGAAGGCATCGTTGTCACCGACAGCACCGGCGAGATCGTGCTCGTGAACCCCGCAGCCGAACGTCTGCTGGAAAAGCCCGCGAGCCAGATCGCCCGGGAAGGTTTCTATGCCCTCCTCGACGACGAGGAGCAGATGCGCCTGTGGCTGTCCGATCCCGAGCAGAACGGCGCGATCACGACCTCCTACAAGGAACGCGTCCTGCAGATCTTCGCCTCCACGATCTTCGGCAACGATCACAATATCGTCGGCTCGGCCGCGCTGCTGCGCGACATCACGGAAGAGAAGCGCCTCGAGGACGAATTGCGCCGCCTGTCCACCACCGACGGCCTCACCGGCCTGTTCAACCGCCGCCACCTGGACGCCACGCTGGACACCGAATACAACCGCGCCCAGCGAACCGGCACCTCGCTCGCGGTGCTGATGTTCGATATCGACCACTTCAAGAAATTCAACGACACTTACGGTCACGATCAGGGCGACCGCGTGCTGCAGTCGGTCGCGAATAACTTCCACGACGCGCTGCGCAAGTACGATCTCGCATGCCGGTACGGCGGCGAGGAGTTCGTCGGCATCCTGCCCAACACCACGCTCGAAGGCGCGTTCTGCGTCGCGGAGCGCCTGCGAGCCGAAATCGAGGCCGCGGAGGTCGACGGCCTCAAGGTCACGATCAGTGTCGGCGTCGCCGCCTTCCCCGAGATTCCCGTCTCCAGCCCGGACGGCCTCGTCGAGGCCGCCGATGCGGCGCTTTACCGCTCGAAGGAAGGCGGGCGCAACCGCAGCACGCGCGCGCTGCCGCCCGAGCCGCACGCACCCGCGGCAACGGGCGCGGATACCACACAGGTGTGACGCAGTCGCTGCCCGGGGCGAGCATTCGGCTGCTCGCCCGGCGCGGCATGGGGTAAAATCCCGACCTTTCCCCCGCAACACGCCCCGCCCATGCAGTACGCCGGCTTCACCCTGCGCAACAATCTTTTCGTCGCCCCGATGGCCGGCGTCACCGACCGTCCCTTCCGCCAGCTGTGCAAGAAGCTCGGCGCGGGCGTCGCCGTGAGCGAGATGGTCACGTCCAATTCGCTGCTCTATGGCAGCGCGAAGACGCTCAGGCGCGCCAACCACGAAGGCGAGGTCGATCCGATCTCGGTGCAGATCGCCGGCGCCGACCCGCAGATGATGGCCGAGGCCGCCCGCCACAACGCGGACAACGGCGCCCAGATCATCGACATCAACATGGGCTGCCCGGCGAAGAAGGTGTGCAACGTGATGGCGGGCTCCGCGCTGATGCAGGACGAGCCCCTCGTCGCGCGCATCCTCGAGGCCGTCGTCGCCGCGGTGCCGAACACCCCGGTCACGCTCAAGTTCCGCACCGGCTGGAACCGCCAGCATCGCAACGCCCCGACCATCGCGCGCATCGCCGAGGAATCCGGCATCCGCGCCATCGCGATCCACGGCCGCACGCGCGCCGACCAGTACATGGGCGAGGCGGAGTACGACACCATCGCGCACGTGAAGACCCTGGTGAAGATCCCGGTCATCGCCAACGGCGACATCACCTCGCCCGAGAAGGCGAAATACGTGCTCGACTACACCGGCGCCGACGGCGTCATGATCGGCCGCGCCGCCCAGGGCCGGCCGTGGATCTTCCGCGAGACCGAACATTACCTCGCGACCGGCGAACTGATGCCGCCGCCGCTCGTCAGCGAGATCCTCCAGGTGTGCCGCGAACACCTCGCCGACCTGTACGCCTTCTACGGCGAAGATACCGGCGTGAAGGTCGCCCGCAAGCACATCTCCTGGTACACGAAGGGCCTGGTCGGGTCGGCCGCCTTCCGTCGCACCATGAACCAGCTCCCCGACGTCCGCTCGCAAATGACGGCCGTCGACGACTTTTTCGGCCAACTGGCCCAGCAGGACGCCCGCCTGCGCTACGAAGAAGACCTCCCGCAGGAACTTGCCGCATGAGCCGCCCCAACGAAATCGCTGCTTCGATCCAGCGCACCCTCGACCAGTATTTCCGTGACCTCGACGGTGAAAAGCCGGCCGCGATCTACGAAATGGTGATCCGTAACGTCGAACGCCCGATGCTCGAATTCGTCCTCCGCCAGGCCAACGGCAACCAGACCGTCGCCGCGGAGATGCTCGGCATCAACCGCAACACCCTGCGACGCAAGCTCACCGAATACGAACTCCTGTAAGCCCGAATGCTGCCGTGCGCCGTAACGGGCGCACGGCTCCCCGCCTTCCGACTCCTTCCTGCGATACGAACGATGAAAGTCTCCCAAGCCCTGATCAGCGTCTCCGACAAGCACGGCGTCCTCGAATTCGCCGAGGCCCTGCATGGCCTCGGCGTGAAGATCCTGTCGACCGGCGGTACCGCCTCGATGCTGCGCGACGCCGGCCTGCCGGTCACCGACGTGTCCGAGCACACCGGCTTCCCCGAAATGCTGGACGGTCGCGTCAAGACGCTGCATCCGAAGGTGCACGGCGGCATCCTCGCGCGCCGCGACCTGCCCGAACACATGGAGACCATCGCCGCGCACGGTATCTCGCGCATCGACCTCGTGGTCGTGAACCTCTACCCCTTCGCGCAGACCGTCGCCAAGCCCGACTGCACGCTCGAGGACGCGATCGAGAACATCGACATCGGCGGCCCGACCATGGTGCGCGCCGCGGCGAAGAACCACGGCGACGAGAAGGGCGGCGTGGGCATCGTCACCGATCCCGAAGACTACGGCTGCATCATCGACGAACTGAAAGCGAACGGTGGCGAGCTGAGCTACAAGACCCGTTTCGCCCTCGCGGTCAAGGCCTTCACCCACACCGCCCGCTACGACAGCGCGATCTCCAACCACCTCACCGCGCTCACCTTCGGCGAAAAGGGTGAAGTCGCGAAGCAGGCCTACCCCGAGCGCTACCAGGTCGCCTTCGACAAGGTGCAGGACCTGCGCTACGGCGAAAACCCGCACCAGTCCGCCGCCTTCTATCGCGAGCCGAACACCCCCGAAGGTTCGATCGCATCCTACAAGCAGCTGCAGGGCAAGGAACTGTCGTACAACAACATCGCCGACGCCGACGCGGCATGGGAATGCGTCAAGGCCTTCGAGGCGACGACCCCGGCCTGCGTCATCGTCAAGCACGCCAACCCCTGCGGCGTCGCGATCGCCGAATCCCCCGTTGCCGCCTACCGCAAGGCCTTCTCGACCGACCCGACCTCGGCCTTCGGCGGCATCATTGCGTTCAACTGCGAAGTCGACCGCGCCGCGGCCGAAGCCGTCTCGGCGCAGTTCCTCGAACTGCTGATCGCCCCTTCCTACACGGCGGATGCGCTCGCGCTGCTCGCCGCGAAGCAGAACGTGCGTGTGCTCACCTGCCCGCTCGGCAAGCCGGCAGGCGCGCTGGACTACAAGCGCGTCGGCGGGGGCCTTTTGGTGCAGAGCGCCGACGAGGCCCGCATTGCGGTTGCCGACCTCAAGGTCGTCACCAAGCGCGCGCCGACCGAACAGGAACTGGGCGATCTCCTCTTCGCCTGGCGCGTCGCCAAGTACGTCAAGTCGAACGCCATCGTCTACTGCCGCGACGGCATGACCGTCGGCGTCGGCGCCGGCCAGATGAGCCGCGTCGACTCCGCCCGCATCGCCGCTATCAAGGCCGAGAACGCCGGCCTCACGGTCAAGGGCACGGTGGTCGCCTCGGATGCCTTCTTCCCGTTCCGCGACGGCCTCGACGTTCTCGCCCAGGCCGGCGCCACCGCCGTCATCCAGCCGGGCGGCTCAATGCGCGACGCCGAAGTGATCGCCGCCGCCGACGAGCAGGGCGTTGCGATGGTGTTCACCGGCTTCCGCCACTTCCGCCACTGATCCGGAGCGCAGCAAACAGCATGAAAGTCCTCGTCATCGGCTCCGGCGGCCGCGAACACGCGCTGGCCTGGAAACTTGCGCAGTCGCCCAAGGTCACGCGCGTCCTGGTTGCGCCCGGCAACCCGGGCACGGCCCGCGAGCCGCTGCTCGAGAACGTCGCCGTCACCGCGATTCCCGAGCTTGTCGAACTCGCAAAGAGTGAGCAGGTGCAGTTCACCGTCGTCGGCCCCGAAGCGCCGCTCGCGGCCGGCGTCGTCGACGCCTTCCGTGCCGCCGGCCTGCCGATCTTCGGACCGACCAAGGCCGCCGCACAGCTCGAGAGCTCCAAGGACTTCGCCAAGCGTTTCCTCATCCGACACAACATTCCGACTGCGAAGTATCAGACCTTCTCGGACGCTGCGGCTGCGCACGACTACGTCGCGGAGCAAGGTGCGCCCATCGTGATCAAGGCCGACGGACTCGCCGCCGGCAAGGGCGTCGTCGTCGCGATGAGCGCCGACGAGGCGCACGCCGCGATCGACATGATGCTCACCGACAACCGCATGGGCGATGCCGGCGCACGCGTCGTGATCGAGGAGTTCATGTCCGGGGAGGAGGCGAGCTTCATCGTCATGGCCGACGGCAAGCACGCGCTCGCGCTCGCCACCAGCCAGGACCACAAGCGCCTCAAGGACGGCGACGAAGGCCCCAACACCGGCGGCATGGGCGCCTACTCGCCCGCGCCGGTCGTCACCCCCGAGGTGCATGCGCGCGTGATGCGCGAGATCATCATCCCCACGCTCGCCGGCATGGCGGCGGACGGCCAGCCCTACACCGGTTTCCTCTACGCCGGCCTGATGATCGACGATGCGGGCCAGCCGCGCGTCGTGGAGTTCAACTGCCGCATGGGCGATCCGGAAACGCAGCCGATCATGATGCGGCTGAAGACCGATTTCTCCGACCTCATAGAAGCGGCGATCGGCGGCCGGCTCGACCAGATCGAAGCCGAATGGGACCGCCGCGTCGCACTCGGTGTCGTACTCGCAGCCGCGGGCTATCCCGAGTCGCCACGCAAGGGCGACGCCATTGGCGGCCTGCCGACCACCGAGGTCGAGGACGTGCACGTCTTCCACGCAGGCACTGCCGAGCAGGACGGCAAGGTCGTGACGGCCGGCGGGCGCGTCCTGTGCGTCACCGCACTGGGCGACAACGTGCGCAGCGCGCAGAAGCGCGCGTACGAGATCGCCGACGCGATCGTATTCGAAGGCCGCCAGTTCCGCCGCGACATCGGCCACCGCGCGGTCGCGCGCAAGCCCTGAGGACGCTGCCAGGATGAGCGCGCCCGACCGTTCAGCCGTCAAGGATTACCTCCTCGGCCTGCAGCAGCGTATCGTCGCGGCGCTGGAAGCCTTCGACGGTGACGCGTTCCGCACCGACGCCTGGGACCGGCCGGGCGGCGGCGGGGGCATCACCCGCGTGATCGAGGAAGGCCGTTTCTTCGAGCGCGGCGGCGTGAACTTCTCGCACGTGATGGGCGCCGGCATGCCGGCCTCCGCAACGGCGCACCGCCCCGAGCTCGCCGGCCGCTCCTTCGAGGCGATGGGTGTGTCGCTCGTGCTGCACCCGCGCAGTCCCTACTGCCCCACCGCGCACATGAACGTGCGCTTCTTCATCGCGCTGCCGCCAGCGAACGAGCCCGAGGCAGCACCGATCTGGTGGTTCGGCGGCGGGATGGACCTGACGCCCTACTATCCGTTCGAAGAGGACGTCCGCCACTTCCACCGTACCTGCAAGGCTGCGGTGCTGCCCTTCGGCGGCGAAGCGGAGTATCGCCGACTGAAGGAATGGTGCGACAGCTACTTTTTCCTGAAACACCGCAACGAACCGCGCGGCGTCGGCGGCCTGTTCTTCGACGACCTCGGTGCCGACGGCAAGATCAATTTCGATGCCGGCTTCGGGCTCGTGAAGAGCGTCGGCAACGCCTTCGTGCCGGCCTACCTGCCCCTCCTCGAGCGCAGAAAGGATGTGGCCTACGGCGAGCGCGAACGTGACTTCCAGGCCTACCGTCGCGGCCGCTACGTCGAGTTCAATCTCGTGTTCGACCGCGGCACGCTGTTCGGTCTGCAGTCGGGCGGGCGCACCGAATCCATCCTGATGTCGCTTCCGCCCATCGTGAAGTGGCGCTACGACTGGCACCCCGAGGCAGGCAGTGCGGAAGCGAAACTCTACGACGAGTTCCTCAAGCCCCGCGACTGGTGCTGAGAGTTCCGGCGACTGCCGGCAGGGACGAACGACGGCCGCTCCGCCCGGGGCGGCCGTTTCGTTTTCAGGCCGCGGAACGCTGCGCCGCAGCGCGGTAGTGTGCCTGTGCCTCGTCCGCGCGCTCCAGGCGCTCGAGCAGGCCTGCCAGCGCCAGATGTGTCTCGACCGACGGCGCGAGGTTGAGCGAGGCCTCCAGGTAGCTCTGCGCCTTGCCCCATAGCTGCGCGTTCAGGCACAGACGCCCGAGCGCGAACAGCAGGCCCGCATCCTTGGGATACATGCGCAGCCATTTCTCCCCACGGGCGAGGCAATCGACCGCGTCGCCTTCGCAGCAGTAGCCGTACAGGCGCGCGAGGCCGCTATCCCATTCCGCGTCGAGCAGCCGCTCCAGCGTGCGGCGCGCCAGTGCTCCCTGACCCGCCTCGGCGAGATAAGGCACGGCACGCTCGACCAGGCGACGGTCGTTCAATTCGTCCGCCGGGATTTCGCGCCAGTACGCCGCCAGCCCGTCCGCGTCGCCCGCCAGTTCGCGCAAGCGCTCGAGATGCGCGCGCCGCAACACGGAACGCACCTGGTCTTCCGACAAGGCCTTGTGCTTGTGCAACTGGCGCGCGGTGCGCAGGACCTCTTCCCAACGCGCCAGCGCCGAAGCGACGCGCAAGGACAGGCGCAGCGCGGCAATATGGCGATGCCCCGCGAGGCGCAGATTCTCCAAGCGCTCGGCAGCCTCCTCGAAGCGCCGCCCCTCCACCGCCAGTTCAGCCTCGGTCATCAGGCGAGCGACGCGCGACTCGTCCTCCTGTTCGGCCGATTTCCCCAGCCAGATGCGATAACGCGTGTCGTCGCGCATCGCATGCGCGGCTCGCGCCGCAACGAGGGCCGCCATCGAGCGGTTGTCGCTGTCCCCGAACGCCGCCGCGGCGAACTTCACCGATTGTGCGAACCGTCCCTCGAACAATGCCCGCAGCGCGTCGCGCAGGGCGCGACCGGCCTTTTCCTTGCGACGTCGCTCGCGATACTGGACGACCCGCCCGGGCAGCGCCATCGTGCGGCGAACGATCCGCAGCACCGCGTAGGCACTGACGAACGCGACAATCAAGCCGACGATGAGCAGGTTGAGCGAGAGCTGGATTCGCCACGGCGGAACGACGACCAGCACGTAGCCGTCGTTCACGCTCGCCAGCATTGCAACGCCGGCCGCGAGCGCGAAGATTCCGATGAGCCAGATCAATGCACGCATGATCGGCTCCTCAGCGCGCGGCGCCGGCAGGCTGGCGCGCAGCGTTCCCCTTCGCCGGCTCCTCGGCGGGCGGCGCGGCCGGCGGCACAACGACGGCCGGAGCATTCCGGCTCGCCTCGCCCGCGCGCGCCTGCAGGAGCCGCAGCGCGGCGATGCTCTCCACCGGCGCGGGCTGCTCCACCTTGACCGGCATCGCCCCGAGGACCGCCAGCTCGGACAGCGTCTCCTGCACCTTTGCATCGCGCTTGTCGAAGTAACGTTCGATCCAGCCCTGCGCCTGCACCAGGTCCGCCGAGAAGGTGCGCCCGTCACGCGCCAGCAGCGCGAGGCGGGCAGTCAGCAGCCGGATCTTCAGATTCTCGCGCAGGTAGGTGCTCTGGGCGGGAGCGAGCAGCACGGGCTCGGGTTGGTCGAGCCGCTCGATACGCACCAGCGCAAGGATCTCGTGCCACACCTCGTGTGCCACGCCCTTGATGAAATCCATCGGTGAGGGCTCGGCCGCGGCGGGCGCAGCGGCCGTGTCGGCATCGACGGAGGGCTGCACGGCGAGCTCGCCAGCGAACGCCAAGGGCAGGCGATCGACCCGCTCGAGCAGGGCCTGGAGCCGCAGCGCGATGCCCGGGACATCCACCTGTGGCGCCGCCTTCAGCGCTTCGATATCGCGCGCCAGTGCGCGCCGCAACGGCAGCAACTGACCGGCGTCATGCGCGGCAACACGCGCCTCGGCACCCTGCAAGGCGACCAGCGCAGCCTCGGCATTGCCGGCGAGCTGGAGCTGCTGCGCCGCCATCCCGACGGCGTATTCGGCCTCGGCGATGACGCGATCCTCGCGGGTGCGCGAAAACTGCTGATAGAGCGTCTCGAGCGCTGCGGCCTGGCCTTCCGTGGCCGCCACCTGCGCCTCAAGGGCGCCGAGCTTGCCCTGCAGCGCGGCGATGGCCTCTTGCTGCTGCCGGGCAAGCGCGCGGTATTCGGTTGCGGCCGAGTCACCGGCAGCGAGGCGCTGGGCGACCTCCTCGCGCACGACGGTAACGCTGCCGCGCATGTCGTGCACGTACCAGCCGAGCACTCCGGTGGCGACGAGCGCAACCACGGAGATCGCAGCGGCCAGGCCGCCTCGGACGCTGCCACCTGCGGCCGTGGAGGCTGACGGCCGCGCGGCCGATTCACGATTCGGAGCGGGAGCGGCTTCGGTCGAGCCGGACTGGGTAAGTGCGGGTTGTTCTTGGTTCATGGCTTGAGTGTAACCGAGGCGTGCCGAAAATGAGATTCGAGGGCACCGAGCAGCCCCTCGTCGCCCGGCGGCGTCTCGAGGACGAGTTCGAAGCCCGCCGCACGTGCGTGCGCGACGATGCGGGGATGCGGCGCGAAGACGGCGACCGCACGCAACAGCGGCCAACCCTCGTCGCCAACCATGGCGCGCATGTTGCCGACGCCTTCGCTGCTGGTGAGCGTGATCGCATCGAGGCGCCCGTCGGCCGCCAGACGCAGCAAGGGTGCGGAGTCCATGCGGGGGCAGTAGCGCCGGTAACAGGTGACATACTCGACTGTCGCGCCGCGCTCGCGCAGGGTCTCGCCGAGCAGGTCGCGCCCGCCGTCGCCGCGGAAGATCACGACGCGCCGTCCCGCCACCGCGTCGGCGCGAAACTCCGGCAAGGCCAGCACGGACTCGCTGTCGAAGCCGCTCTGCGGCGCGATGACCTCGCTGAACCCATGGTTCGCCAACGCCCGCTCGCTGCCCTTGCCGACGGTGGCGACACGCAGGCCGGGTGGCCAGGCACGGCGCGCCAGGACGGGCCCGAGGGCGTGGCTCACGGCGTTCGGACTGACGAAGAAGGCGACATCGAAGTCATCGAGCCGCGCAATGACCTCATCGAGGGCGCGGCCGTCCTCCGGCTCGCCGATCGCGAGCACGGGGAAACGCAGCGCGATGCCGCCGCGCGCTTCGATCGCCGCGCACAGGCCGTCCGCCTGCTCGGATGGCCGGGTCACCACGATATGGCGCCCGGACAGCGTTCCCGCGGTCATGATCACCACCGTCGCGGCCGGCCTCAGCCGATCTGGGCGAGGATGTCCTCGGCTCCCTGCTCACGCAGATCGGCCGCCAGCGCAAGACCCAGCGTCTCGCAGTCCGCCGGATTGCCCTCGAGCTCGGCGCGCACGATGCGGCTGCCGTCGGGCAGCGCGACAAAGCCGCGGAGCCACAGCTTGCCGGCGCGGATTTCAGCATACGCCCCCAGCGGCACCTCGCAGCTGCCGGCGAGCGCGCGCGACACGGCGCGCTCCGCGCGCACGCATGCGGAGGTGTCGGCGTCGTTGAGCGGCGCAAGCCAGGCGGCGACATCCTTGCGGCTGGCGAGGCATTCGATGCCCAGCGCGCCCTGCCCGGCGGCCGGCAGCGACACTGTGGACGGCAGCTCGCAGCGGATGCGATCGGCCAGGCCCAGACGCTTGAGGCCGGCCGCGGCGAGGATGATCGCATCGTACTGACCCTCGTCGAGCTTGCGCAGGCGGGTGTCGAGATTGCCGCGCAGGCTGGTCACGGCAAGCATGGGATACATCGCGTGCAGCTGCGATTCGCGCCGCAGCGAGGACGTGCCGACGACCGCCCCCGGCGGGAGCTCGTCGAGGCTCGCGTAGCGCGGCGACACGAAGGCGTCGAGGGGAACCTCGCGCTCCGAAATGCAGGGCAGCGCGAAGGGCTCGGCGAGCTGCATCGGCACATCCTTCATCGAATGCACGGCGATGTCCGCGCGACCTTCGAGCAACGCCGCCTCGAGTTCCTTCACGAACAAGCCCTTTCCGCCGACCTTTGCCAGCGGGCGATCGAGGATCTGGTCGCCGCGGGTCGTCATGCCCAGCAGCTCGACCCGGCAACCGGGGTACAGCGCCTCGAGGCGGGCCTTCACGTGCTCGGCCTGCCACAGTGCGAGCCGGCTTTCGCGGGTGGCGATTACGATGCGTTCGGGCGGGTTGAATTCGGCGGAAATTGCGCTCACGGTAAACGGACTCGTCGGCAGATGATTTAGGATCCTGACGGGCGCAGCACATACCGCACCGCAACATCAGGGTTCGCGCCAATGGCGCCGTAGCAAATCGGCATTCTAGCATGGACGTCCGAGCACACCTCTCGCCCCCGAACCCCAACACTGCCACGGAAACATCATGACCCAGGACAAGGACGCACCACTGCGCGAAGACATCCGACTGCTCGGCCGCATGCTCGGCGACACCGTGCGCGACCAGCAGGGCGAGGCCGTGTTCGGCCTCATCGAACGCATCCGCCAGACTTCGGTGCGCTTCCGCCGCGACGACGACCGCGCCGCACGCCAGGAGCTCGAAGGCATCCTGGATGCGCTGTCGCGCGAACAGACGATCCAGGTCGCGCGCGCGTTCAGCTATTTCTCGCACCTCGCGAACATCGCCGAGGACCAGCACCACATCCGCCGCAGCCGTGCCCACCTCATCGCCGGCTCCGCGCCGCGCGAAGGCAGCCTCGCGCACGCACTCGCCCGTGCCTTCGCGAGCGACCACGAGGCCTCCGAACTCGCCGCGTTCTTCGACACCGCATCGATCTCGCCGGTGCTCACGGCCCACCCGACCGAAGTGCAGCGGAAGAGCATCCTCAACTGCGAGACCGACATCGCCCGCCTGCTCGACCGGCGCGACCGCATGGTGCTCACGCCCGAGGAGCGCGAACACAGCGACGAAGCCATGCGCCGCGCCGTGCTCATCCTGTGGCAGACGCGCATGCTGCGCCCGGCCAAGCTGTCGGTGGTCGATGAGGTGGCCAACGGCCTGTCGTATTTCGACGCGACCTTCCTGCGCGAGGTGCCGCGCCTCTACGCCAGTCTCGAGGACCAGCTCGCGAAGCGCGACCCGGCGCTGGGCGCGCTCGAACTGCCCGCCTTTCTGCGCGTCGGCAGCTGGATCGGCGGCGACCGTGACGGCAATCCCTTCGTCACCGCCGAGGTCCTCGAACGCGCGCTCGCGATGCAGGCCGGCGCCGTGCTCGGCTTCTACCTCGACGAGTTGCACACGCTCGGCGCGCGCCTGTCACTCGCCGCCGGACTCGTGAGCGCCTCGGACGCGCTCCTCGGGCTCGCTGACCGCTCGCCCGACCAGTCCCCGCATCGCAAGGACGAGCCCTATCGGCGCGCGATCTCCGGCATCTACGCACGCCTTGCCGCGACCCATCGCGCCCTGCTCGGCAGCGAACCGCCGCGCCACGCCGTCGCAGACGCCGAGCCCTACCTGAACGCGTACGAACTGTCCGAGGACCTCGATATCCTCCACCGCTCGCTCGTCGCCAACGGCTCGGCCGCGCTGGCGCGCGGCCGCCTGCGCCTGTTGCGCCGCGCGCTGCGGGTGTTCGGCTTCCACCTCGCACCGATTGACCTGCGCCAGAACTCGGACGTACACGAGCGCGTCGTCGCCGAACTGCTGGCGACCGCCCAGCCCGACGTCGATTATCGCGCTCTAGACGAGACCGATCGCTGCGAGGTGCTGCTCACCGAACTCGCCACACCGCGGCCGCTCGCCTCGCCTCACGTGCACTACTCCGACGAGACCGAGGGCGAGCTGGCGATCTTCCGCGCCGCCCGCCGCGCACACCTGCGCTTCGGCAAGGAAGCGATCACCAACTGCATCATTTCGAAGACCGACGACGTCTCGGACATGCTCGAACTCGCCCTGCTGCTGAAGGAGGCGGGCCTGCTGCGCCCGCACGAGCAGGCGCTCGACGTGAACATCATCCCGCTGTTCGAGACCATCGAAGACCTCGCCAACGCCCCGACCGTCATGGATCGCCTGTTCGCGCTGCCGGCCTACATGAGCCTGCTGGAATCACGCGACCGCATGCAGGAGATCATGCTGGGCTACTCCGACAGCAACAAGGACGGCGGCTTCCTCACCTCCGGCTGGTCGCTGTACAAGGCCGAGATCGGGCTCGTCGAGGTATTCGCCAAGCACGACGTGCACCTGCGCCTCTTCCACGGCCGCGGCGGCTCGGTCGGTCGCGGCGGCGGCCCGAGCTACCAGGCCATCCTCGCGCAGCCGGGCGGCGCCGTGCAGGGCCGCATCCGCCTCACCGAGCAGGGCGAGGTCATCGCCGCCAAGTACAACAACCCCGAGGTGGGCCGGCGCAACCTCGAAGTGCTGGTCGCCGCGACGCTGGAGGCGAGCCTGCTCACGGATCGCGCGCCGGCGCCGCGCGCCGAATTCCTCGACACCATGCAGGCGCTCTCGGACACGGCCTTCGCCTCCTATCGCGGCCTCGTCTATGAAACCGAGGGATTCGAGCGCTATTTCTGGGAGTCGACGGTGATCTCCGAGATCGCCGAGCTCAACATCGGCTCGCGCCCCGCCTCGCGCAAGAAGGGCACGCGTATCGAAGATCTGCGCGCGATCCCGTGGGTGTTCAGCTGGTCGCAATGCCGGCTGATGCTGCCCGGCTGGTTCGGCTTCGGCGCGGCGGTGAAGGCATGGCGCGCCGCCCATCCGGACGACGGCCTCGCACGGCTGCAGGCGATGTACAAGGAGTGGTCGTTCTTCGCAACGCTGCTGTCGAACATGGACATGGTGCTCGCCAAGTCCGACCTCGCGATCGCCTCGCGCTATGCCGGACTCGTGAAGGATCCGGCGCTGCGCGACGCGATCTTCGGTCGCATCCGCGCCGAATGGCAGGACACCGTCGACGCGCTGCTCGCCATCACCGGCCAGAAAGAACTCCTGGACGACAACCCGCTGCTCAAGCGCTCGATCCGCAACCGCTTCCCCTACCTCGACCCGCTCAACCACGTGCAGGTCGAGCTGCTGCGCCGCCACCGCGACGGCCACGACGACGCGCGCGTGCGGCTGGGCATCCACATCTCGATCAACGGCGTCGCGGCCGGCCTCAGGAACAGCGGCTGACGCGGAAAACGGCATTCAGATCCCCAGCGCCTGCTTCACCGCCGGCCACTGCCGGCGGCTGACCGGCAGGCCTGCGGGCAGCCCGGCGAGCAGGATGTCCCAGTGCGGTTCGCCGTCCTGCTCGCCCGCCCGCTCGACGCCGACCACGGCAGCGCGTGCGACGAGGCAGTTGCGGTGGATGCGCAGGAAGCGGCCGGGGAACTCCTGCTCGAGTTGCACCAGCGATTCGTCGAGCAGGTATTCGCGCTCGGCCGTCCGCGCGGTCACGTATTTGAGCTCGGCCCGCAGGAACAGCACGTCCGCGACCGGCACCAGCAGGATGCGACCACGCTCGTTCACGCTGAAATGCTGCCGCGCGCCGGGCGCCAGCGCCGCAAGCGCGGCATCCGGCAGCGGCGGGCGGCGCCGCACCTTCGCCAGCGCGTCGGCGAGACGCTGCGCCCGCACCGGCTTCAGCAGGTAGTCGACCGCCGAAAGCTCGAAGGCCTGCACCGCATATTCGTCGTAGGCTGTTGTGAAGATCACCGCGGGGGGCTTCTCCAGCCGGCCGAGATGGCGCGCCAGCTCGACGCCATCCATCACCGGCATGCGGATGTCGGCCAGCACGACGTCGGCGGGCTCGCTCTCCAGCAGGCGCAGGGCCCCGACGCCGTTGGCCGCGACGCCGACGACGGCGGTCGGCTGCTCCGACGCAATGTCGCCGAGCAGGTCGCGCAGGCGCGCGCGCGCGGGCGCCTCGTCATCGACGATCACCACCCGCAGCAGCTGTGCCGACTCCATCGAACACCTCCCCCTGCGATGCACGCCGGGCCGGCCCGCCGGCCCCCAAGGCACGCAGGCCTTTTGCTTTATAATTTCGGCCTGTTTGCGCGGCGCCTGCAACAACCGGCACCCCGCCCCGCGACGGCCGCCACCGGCCGCGCCATACCAATGACGGACATTATGACAGACACCACTTCCTCGCAGCCGGCCAAGGCCTGGTCGGGCCGCTTCACCGAACCCGTCTCGGATCTCGTGAAACGCTACACCGCCTCGGTGTTCTTCGACCAGCGCATGGCGCGCCAGGACATCCGCGGCTCGCTCGCGCACGCGAAGATGCTCGCGCGCCAGGGCATCATCGGCGCGCAGGATCTCGCCGACATCGAGCGCGGCATGACGCAGATCCTCGGCGAGATCGAGCGTGGCGAGTTCGGCTGGAACCTCGACGACGAGGACGTGCATCTCAACATCGAAAAGCGCCTCACCGCGCTCGTCGGCGACGCCGGCAAGCGCCTGCACACCGGCCGCAGCCGCAACGACCAGGTCGCGACCGACATCCGCCTGTGGCTGCGCGACGCGATCGACCAGATCCTCGCGCTGATCGGCGACTTCCAGAAGAACCTGCTCGACGTCGCCGAAGCCAACGCGGCGACGCCGATGCCCGGCTTCACGCACCTGCAGGTCGCCCAGCCGGTGACCTTCGGCCACCACCTGATGGCCTACTACGAGATGAGCCGCCGCGACGCCGAGCGCTTCGCCGACTGCCGCAAGCGCGTGAACCGCCTGCCGCTGGGCAGCGCCGCGCTCGCCGGCACCAGCTACCCCATAGACCGCGAGTTCGTCGCGCAGGAGCTCGGCTTCGACGAGGTCTGCTACAACTCGCTCGACGCCGTCAGCGACCGCGACTTCGCGATCGAGTTCTGCGCCGCCTCGGCGCTGCTGATGACCCACCTGTCGCGCTTCTCCGAGGAACTGATCCTGTGGATGAGCCCGCGCGTGGGCTTCATCGACCTCGCCGACCGCTTCTGCACCGGCAGCTCCATCATGCCGCAGAAGAAGAACCCGGACGTCCCCGAGCTCGTGCGCGGCAAGACCGGGCGCGTCAACGGCAGCCTGATCGCGCTGCTGACCCTGATGAAGGGCCAGCCGCTCGCGTACAACAAGGACAACCAGGAAGACAAGGAGCCGCTGTTCGACACCGCCGACACGGTGATCGACACGCTGCGCATCTACGCCGACATGATCACCGGCATCCGCGTGAAGACCGACGCGATGCGCGATGCACTCAAGCAGGGCTACGCGACCGCGACCGATCTGGCGGACTACCTGGTCAAGAACGGCCTGCCCTTCCGCGACGCGCACGAAGCGGTCGCGCTCGCCGTGCGGGCGGCCGACGTGAAGGGCTGCGACCTGCCGCAATTCTCGCTCGACGAGCTGCGCGCGGCAATGGCGCACGTGCCGGGTGCGGCCGAACGGGTCAACGACGACGTCTTCGCCGTGCTCACCGTCGAAGGCTCGCTCGCCTCGCGCAAGCACATCGGCGGCACGGCCCCCGAGCAGGTCCGCGCTGCCATTGCGCGGGCGCGTAGCGCACTGGATTGACGGCCGGCGGAACAGCACCAGATGTGGCGCCTGACCGGTGCGGGCGCCACAACCTCCGTTCAACGCGCGTGAATCCGAATCCCTGACCAAGCGCGAGTCCACGCTTGCTGGGGCACCCACCGCCATGCACATCCGGCCCACACCTCGACGCCGAGGATGCATGGATCGCGATGGCTTACCACCTTTCTCACGACCTTCCTGCTTCCTCATCAGCCCCCTCGGCGTCCAAGCCGGGCGCCGCGACCTCGAAGCGGCGTAACTCAGCCATCGCCCATGTGCGAGGCCGGCATGACGAAGGTCACGACGTCTTAGCCCTTGTGCTTGAAGCATGCAAGGCGCTCGGCTAGCTTCACAAGGGTGGATGTCATTGCATCCGGCCCGCGAAGCAAACGTCGGATTTTTTTACACTCGACTGGAATCCGGCATTCACGCGCTCCATAAGCCTTTATATTTCAGCACGATGGAGCAGATGCCAATTCGGCACGAATCGTGCTCGAATGAACGTGAGAAGACACGAGCGTAGAAATCGCCATCAGGAACCAAGAAAATGGGGATACCCCCGGACCCGTGCGATACCGGATGTAACGAGCTGCCCGAAGGAACGTCGGCGTCCCGGTCTGCCGGTTCTCGTCGGCGCTTCATCGGGGCGACAGCTGGCGGCGTCGGTGTCCTGCTAACCGTTCAGGCCAGGTCCGCGCTCGGCCAGATCAGCTGCCTGAGCCCCTCGGCGATGGTCAGCGGCAATCTGAGCCACCACGCAGGCGAGACGGTGTGTTCCGCGGGGCTGTCGCCTACCGACTGGAAGCTGCAGATCAATGTATCGAACTGGGGCCAGGTCAGCGCTCCGACATTCAAGCGGAGTGTGACGCTGCTCGACGTCGACGCGAGTGCGTACACGACCGGCCAGGACATCTCGAAGAACCCGAAAAGTGTCATGGACAGCGTGGGAACCCTTGTTTCCGCCGTTCTACCGGATTCGGACGTTCCCAATTCCACGGGGATCTGGGAGTTTCTCGCATTCCCGCAGAATTACGCGACCCTGTCCGACTGCGAGCTGATGCGCCACCTGATCGCTGCTTGGATCAACACGAATCTGCTCCCGGACTACCCGATCAAAACTTGGCACATCCAGGAAATGTGGCAAAGCCTGCGCCGCGGCGGCACCTATTGCCCGTCCAGCCTGGCATGCACGGGCACCATGGGACTCACCGCCGCGGAGGTGATCAGCTACATCAAGACCACCTACTCGGGGACCGAGTCGCCGCTGCTGTATGTCTGCAAGAAGAAGGCCTGATTGACGAACCGCCTCGAAATCAGCCAGCAGGATGACATGACGTTGAACATTCTTAGCGGGCGGTCGTTGGTGTTCTCGCCTCAGTGGAATGACGAAGGCGCAAGCGTGCTGTTCGACAGCACGTCAGGCGACTACTGGGTGCTCACACCGCTCGCGCGGGAAATCGTCAGACACACGACCGACGCGGGGCCCACCGAGGCATCCACGCTCGTCCGCCACGTCGGCTCACGGGCGTCCGCGTTCGAAGGCGGTGAAATAGCCGAAGCGACGATCCGGCGCGTGATCGATGAACTGGTGGAGCTCTCGATTCTCGCGCACACTTGAGCACAACTCGTTCCGCGCTGCGAGCTGGCTACCGGATTGATCGACGTCACCCTTCATCTTGCCCCGGTCACGGTGCGTGTGCGCTCGCCGTTCGCCACGGTGCGCCGCCATCTCGAGACCTTCTACCCGGACGCACTACACGGCTCAGGGAAGGCGAGGCATTTCATCGACTTCGACATCCACATCACCCACGGTACGGGATGGCGCCGCTGGCTCCGGCCGCAGGCACGCTTCTTCCTTGACCACGCCGAACCCTTCCTCCCCCTCCCGGCCACGCAGGCCGCCCCGCTGTTCGAGTGGGGGCTGAACTGGTGCCTCGCATCCCGCCCGCTCGGCTATCTCGTCATGCATGCCGCAGTCGTCGCCCGCGACGATGACGCACTCGTCATGCCCGGGGCGCCCGGAGCAGGGAAGAGTACGCTCTGCGCAGCGCTGACCTTCATCGACCAGTGGCGGCTCCTTTCAGACGAACTGGCGATCCTTGCCCCCGAATGCGGCACCCTGCAACCCAACCCCCGCCCGATCAGCCTCAAGAACGAATCGATCGACATCGTTTCGCGCTTTCCGGGCACCAGGCTCGGACGTCGCTACACGGACACCCGCAAGGGCACGATCAGCCATGCGGCGCCACCTGCCACATCGCACAGCGCGGCCGCACGACAGGCGCGATGCCGCTGGGTGATCTTCCCCCGCTTCGTGCCCGGATCCGCCCCCCGCAGCGAGGAAATCGGCCGCGCAGAGGCCTTCGCGCGCATTGCGGAGCAATCCTTCAATCGCGATCGCATGGGCGAGACTGGCTTTCACGCGCTGTGCGAGATGCTGGACAAGGCGCGGTGCTTCGACATTGCCTACGATTCGACCGACACCGCCCTGGCGATGGTGCGTAGCATCACCGGACGTTAACGCGATGCAATCGTCCGCCTGCAAACGTCTGGTTGCGACCCTCAAGACGCCGACGCAGGCTGCCGCGCTGGATCTGGCCGCTTGGTCCGAACTCGTCGCGAATGCGCGCGCAGCGAACCTTGCGGGCCTGCTCGCCGAGCGCCTCGCCGCGGCGGACGTCGCCATCCCGCCCGAAGCCGCACGACATCTCGACGCAGTCCGCCAGCTCAGCCGGCGACAGGCACTGTCGGTGCGCTGGGAAGTGCACGGGCTGCAGCGTGCCCTGTGCCGCCTGGGCATCCCGCTGGTGCTGCTGAAAGGGGCCGCCTACGCGGTGTCCGACCATCCCGTCGGGCGCGGCCGCCTATTCGGCGACATCGACATCCTGGTGCCGCACGACGCGCTCGGCGATGTCGAGTTGCGCCTGATGGTGGCGGGCTGGGCGTCGGCCAAGACCTCACCCTACGACCAACGCTACTACCGAACCTGGATGCACGAGTTGCCGCCGATGGTGAACGTGCGGCGCGGCACCGTGCTCGACGTCCATCACACCATCCTGCCGCTCACCTCGCGGCACAGCCCCGATGCGGGCACGATCATCCGCGAGGCGTCCACGCTACCCGGCCTGCCTGCGGTGCGCATCCCCCGCCCCGAGCATCTGCTCATCCACAGCATCGTTCACCTCCTGCACGAAGGCGAACTTCACAACGGCCTGCGCGATCTCTTCGATATCGATGGGTTGCTGCGCGCGGGAGCCAGCGAAGCGGATTTCTGGCCGCGGGTGGTCGAGGCCTCACGGACGCTCGATGTCGTCGCGCCGGTCGCATTCGGCCTCCACCTTGCCAGGCATCTGCTCGACAGCCCGATTCCGCCGCCGGTACTCGAGGATTTGCTCAACGCCGCGGGCGGGCCGGCCTCGCGGCTGCTGACGATGCTGTACACAACCGCCATGCGCCCCGAGAACGAGGCTGCCGAAAGCGCGGCGGCGGCGCTTGCCCGCTTCGCGATCTACGTGCGCGCCCATTGGCTGCGGATGCCGCCGTATCTCCTGCTGCGGCACCTCGCGCACAAATCGATCGTGCGCCTCAAAAAAGACGAGCCCGCCGCTGACGGGCGGGCCTGATCGCCATCCCGGCACGGACGGGTGCCGTGCCAGCCGAAGCGAATTACTTGACGCCGGCTTCGGCGAGCATCGTCTTCAACTCGCCGTTCTCGTACATCTCGCGCATGATGTCGCAGCCGCCGACGAACTCGCCCTTGATGTAGAGCTGCGGAATCGTCGGCCAATTGGCGAATTCCTTGATGCCACTGCGAATATCCTCGTTCTCCAGCACGTTCACCGAGAACACGCTGGTAACGCCCAGGTTCTTGAGGATCTGCACGGCGGTCGCCGAGAAGCCGCACATCGGGAACTGGGGTGTGCCCTTCATATAGAGCACGACCGGGTTGCTGGTGACCTGCTCGCGGATGACGTTCTGGATGTCCATGTTGCCGTTCCAAAAGTTGAGTAATTAACTCGGGAAATTCTAGGGATTGCCATCGCAGCCGTCAATAGGCACTGCAACGACAATGCCTTCAGCGTGACTCCTCACGCCCCAGCCACTGGCCGCCCGACACGCGCTCGATGCCGCCGAGGTCCTTCCACGACGTGATCGACGAGAACCCCGCATCCGTGAGCAAACCGCGCACCGCCGCCGCCTGGTCGTAACCATGCTCCATGAAGAGCCAGCCCCCCGGCTCCAGGTGGCGCGGCGCCTCCGCCGTAATCGCCGCGAGGTCGTCCAGCCCCTGGGGCCCTGCAGCCAGCGCCGTTCCCGGCTCGAAGCGCACGTCGCCCTCGCGCAGATGCGGGTCGCCCGCAGCGACGTAAGGGGGATTGGCGACGATCAGCTGATAGCGATCACCCCCCAGTTGCGAAAACCAGTCGCCGAGGACGAAGGACACGCTCGCCTTTAGGCGGGCGGCGTTGGCCATCGCGACCAGCAAGGCCTCGCGCGAACGATCCACCGCGGTCACGTCGGCGTCAGGCAGTTCAAGCGCAAGGGTCACGGCCAGCGCGCCGCTGCCCGTACCCAGGTCGAGAACCCGGGTGCGCGGCCTGTCGCCGAAGTGCGCCAGGGCCAGCTCGATGAGCAGCTCGGTGTCCGGTCGCGGAATCAGGACCGCCGGGCCGACCATGAAGGAGCGCCCGTAGAACTCGCGCTCGCCGATCAAGTAGGCCACCGGCTCTCCCGCCTCGCGCCGCTCCACCAGGCTGCGAAATTCCGCCCACTCGCCCTCGTCAAGCCGAGCCTCCGGATATGCGGCAAGGCGTGCCGCCGAACATTGCAGGACATGGCGGAGCAGCACCCGCGCATCGACGACGGCAATGCGGGCACGCGCCCAGTTCAATGCGGCGGCGATATCGGGCACCGTGTCGGGCGTATCCATCAGCGCCTCCACCCGTGCGGACTAGATGATCGCGAGGTCACGCTCATATCACTCACCGGCGAGCGCCGCGAGCTGTGCGGCCTGATGTTCCGCCGTGAGCGCACCAACCAACTCGTCGAGTTCCCCCTCCATCACCGCGTCCAGCTTGTACAGCGTGAGGTTGATGCGGTGGTCGGTGACACGGCCCTGGGGAAAATTGTAGGTGCGGATGCGCTCCGAACGGTCGCCGCTGCCCACGAGACTCTTGCGCGTCGCAGCCTCCCTCGCCTGCTGCTCGCGGAGCTGTATGTCGTGAATGCGCGCAGCCAGCACCGACATCGCCTGCGCCTTGTTGCGGTGCTGCGAGCGGTCGTCCTGGCATTCGACAACGATACCCGTGGGCAGGTGGGTGATGCGCACCGCCGAATCGGTCTTGTTGATGTGCTGACCGCCCGCGCCGCTTGCACGGAAGGTATCGATGCGTAAGTCCGCCGGATTGATGTTTACGGCCTCGAGCTCGTCGGCCTCGGGCATCACCGCAACGGTGCAGGCGGACGTGTGGATGCGCCCCTGCGTCTCCGTCGCCGGCACCCGCTGGACGCGGTGCCCGCCCGACTCGAACTTCAATTTCGAATACGCGCCGGCGCCGATCACGCGCGCGATGACTTCCTTGTAACCGCCGAGGTCCGATTCGCTCGCCGACACGATCTCGACCTTCCAGCGCTGGCGTTCGGCGTAGCGCGTGTACATGCGCAGCAGGTCGCCGGCGAACAGCGCCGCCTCGTCGCCACCGGTCCCGGCACGGACTTCCAGAAACAGATTGCGCTCGTCATCGGGGTCGCGCGGCAACAGCGCGCGCTGCAACTCGTCCTCCAGCGCCGCGATCCGCTCCGCGCAAGTCGCCAGCTCCATTTCCACGAGCTCGCGCATCTCCGCATCGGCGAGCATTTCGCGCGCACTTGCAGCGTCACTCTCGGTCCTGCGCCACGCCTCGTACAAGGCCACCACCGGCTCGATCTCGGCGCGCTCGCGGCCGAGCGTGCGGAAGGCGTCCATGTCGCGCGCGGCATCCTCGGAGGAGAGCTCGCGATCCAGTTCGGCCAGTCGACTGCTCAGGAAATCGAGCTTTTCGCGGATGCTCTGCTTCATCGGAAACCGGAAAGGGGGCACGGAGGCCGGCAGCACGCCCACAGCGGGCGCGCGCCCGGCTAGTCGTGCGAATTGAGATTGAAGAGCTGTTGCACCAGCCGCGAGGCGTCGGCCTGCTGCTCGCCCTCGGACTGGTTGAGGAATCGGGTCGGCCCGTGCATCAGCTTGTTGATCAGGCCGTGGCTGAGCGCATCGAGTACCTTCTGCGGGTCCTCGCCCTTCGCCAGCAACTTGCTCGCACGCTCGAGCTCCACGGTACGCAGCATCTCGGCATGCTGGCGCAGCGCCTTGATTGTCGGCACCGCGTCGCGCGCCTGCATCCAGTGCAGGAAACCATCGACGCGCGTATTGATGATCTCCTCGGCCTCGATCACCGCCTGCTGGCGCGACTCGAGGCCGGCATCGACGACTTGCGCAAGGTCATCGACGGTATACAGGAAGATGTCGTCCAGCGCGCCGACCTCTGCTTCGATGTCACGCGGCACGGCGAGGTCGACCATCACCATCGGCTTGTGACGGCGCGCCTTGATCGCACGCTCGACCATGCCCAGACCGACAATCGGCAGCGGGCTGGCCGTACAGGAGATGACGATATCGAACTGCGCCAGCACATCGCCGATCGCATCCAGCCGCATCACCTGCGCCCCGAAGCGGCTCGCGACCACTTGCGCACGCGCCTCGGTGCGGTTGGCAACGACCATTTCCCTAGGGCTCGCCCCCGCGAAATGCGCGGCGCACAGCTCGATCATCTCGCCGGCGCCGATGAACAGCACGCGCTGGTCCGCGATGCGCTCGAAAATGCGTTCGGACAGGTGCACCGCCGCCGCCGCCATCGAGACGATGTTCGCGCCGATTGCTGTCGTCGAGCGCACCTCCTTGGCGACCGCGAAGGTGTTCTGGAACAGCTTGTGCAGCAGGGTCCCCATGGTCCCCGCCTCTTCCGCCCGCCGGGCCGCGTCCTTGACCTGACCGAGGATCTGCGGCTCGCCCAGCACCATGGAATCGAGCCCGCTGGCCACACGGAACACGTGGCGAATCGCGTCGCGCTGCGGATAGGTGTAGAGATAGGGCGAGACTTCCTTCAGCGACAGCTGGTGGAAGTTCGCCAGCCAGTCGGCCGCGTGCTGCGGCTGCTCGGTGGCGAAGTACAGCTCGGTGCGGTTGCAGGTCGACAGGATCGCGGCCTCACGCACCGTGCGCGCATGCGTCAGGTTGTGCAGGGCATCGTCCAGCCGCTCGGGCTGAAACGCCACCCGCTCCCGTATGCTGAGCGGAGCGGTGTGATGATTCAATCCAAGAGCATAAAGTTGCATGCGCGATCGCAAAAAGGAAGCTTAATTCTGCGGATTATAGCACCGCGAAAAACGCCGCAAGATTGCGCAAAATCAGACCTTTCTGTTGCCGATACTGCAACGTAAACGAAAACGGGCCGGCAAAAGCCGGCCCGTTTTCTTGAACTGGTGGCCAGGGACGGAATCGAACCGCCGACACGCGGATTTTCAACGGGTAAATATCCCCAATGAGCCGCGCAGACTAACGCAGACACCCAAAAAAACAAGCACTTAGCCGCACTCGACCGCAGTCGAGCGCAACCGATTCCTGTCAGCCCCGCCAGAAAAACGACAGACCTGAACAGCGGGGCGGAGTATGACACGGTGCACGGTCGCGAACAACACGTCGCCCGCATCACCCCCTCCGCCCGCCCTACCGCATCGCCTGCCCGGCGAGTATGGAACGCACATTTTTTTCGTTTGGTTGCGTTCCAGTGCGCGCATGCCCCCTCGGCTCGCCTATACGGGGGCATGCCCACTCCACTCAGGACGCTTCCATGAGCAGAACCACCACCGTTCCCTCCAACGTCACCACCATCCCCGTCGCTCCCGGCCAACTCGCCGAACTTCTCGACAAGGCGAGCCTGTGCGCGCGCCTGAGCATTTCGGCACGAACACTCGAGAACATGGTCAAGGCCGGCACCTTCCCGCCCCCGGTGAGGGTCGGCAAGTACGTCTACTGGAGCGAGGTCGCCGTCAGGAGCTGGCAGCGACGCCTCTTCGCCGCTCAGGAAGCGTGGACAGTACATTGACGTCCGACGCCCACAGACGCTCACCGGGTCTCAAGCAAGCCGAGAAAACTCGGCGACTAGCCCATCAGGCGCCGAGGAGGATGCTGCAGCCCTTGCACCGCTCCCACCGTCGGCCGCCGCGGTTCTTTTGTTTGGTCCGCGATGAGTCTGCCCTCAACTTGTGCCCGACGAGGCCGCTGGGTAGCAGGAGCGGTGACTAGGACAAAGCCGCGGCGCCCTACAACGCCTTCACAATCCGGTGCGTCCCATCGGGTCTCGGGTCCCGATATCCGGGAGCCAACGCCGCACTGCTTGCGCCGTACAGCGCAAGTGGGTCAGCAAGCCACAATGCGTACTCTGGTCCGACGAGGCTATGGTCGGGCGAACAGTCTACGTTCCACCGCCGCAACATGTACCCTGCGGTTGCCGCTCGGACCTTAACCGTCAAGACCCCACCGGGCATGTCGTAGTCCAGTTTCACGACCTCGGGCCTAGGGTGCTTGGGATGTGGCACCAACTCAAGTTCGATTATTCGACTCCACTGAACGTCGTGCTCGACCGTCTCCTCCCGCGCCACAGGACTATCCTCCAGCAGCGTCGGGCTTTCCATTCGCGTGAACACGAAATCCCGGAATTGCTGACTCTTGCGGTCGAAGGCGCGAACGTGCCACCGAATACCAGTATCAACCAACGCCAAGGGGACAAGTTCACGCTCCGTCTTTCCGCTTTCAATCGACGTGTAGCCCAAGCGGACAGCTTTGCCGCGATGAATGGCACGCGTAATCGGCGCCAGAACCGACATTCTTGGCAGGCTGAGGGCGTTCGGGAACTCACACCGCACCATCGGCTGCAGTTGGTCTCCGATTCCCTCCCCAAACCCCTTTGAAAGCGCAGTCAGGACACGTTGCGGCTGGTGCTCGAAGAGCGGGGTGAAATCGGCCGCGGGCCTATAGGTCTTCGTCCCCGGGTCGAGTTCCAGGTTCTCCGGCGCGATATCCCTGTACAGGGCGATGTCGCGAGTGGCGCCCGCTGGCCCTGTCTCAAACCGCTCCACCACATCAGCCCGCCGCAGTTCCCCCAGAAAGTAAAGCTTAAAGTCAATGTGAGAGAGCCGCTCTCGCTGGACCCGGGGGAGTCGTTCCAGGCCGCGGCGGCGTTCGAGTTGTAGTGAGTTCATAAATACATGATAACCGATTCGTCCCCCAGGTTAAATCACAACAAACTTGTGACATCATCAAAATGATTATGTAAGATACTCTCATTCATCCAAAGGAGGCATCATGGCAAAGAACCATCCGACCGGAGACGGACACCGCGCAGGCGCTGTCAAGCAGCGCAGCCAGACGCTCACCCCCTCTGGCCACTACGTTAAGCGCGACACCTCCACCGGCCGCTTCCTTGACGTGAAAACCTCAGACAAGACGCCATTCAAAGGCGTCCGCCGCGAGAAAAATTGAGACAGGAGTGAATCATGCTCGAACGATGCATCACGTACGTTCTAACCGAACCGCTCAGACTCGTGCACTTCGGCCGTGCCCTGCTGCGAGTCAGTGGGATTCTGTTCCTGGCAGGCGTCATGGGGGCTATGGCGACGACAACAATTTCCGTCGTTACGGGAATGGCCAAGACGAGCAGACCAACGGTCGAGCTCATCGACCTAGTGGCTGACTTGCCGACTTGGTGGATTCCAGAATCCGTTATCGGCTACGGCTTCGCGTTGTTTTGCGGAGCTGCGGGTGCCTGGGCCGTCCGCACCGGCCGTAAGTTTCAACGCTTAGTGCGGTACTGACCTCGGCCTGCGGGAGATGACCGCGCCCGACGGTGAACCCGCGGTGGACCAACGCTACTTGCCTACCGACAACCAACCCGAACCTTCGCCATGACCGAGAGCATCCTGCCCCCAATCGCACTGACCTCGACCGCGTCGGCCTATCTTGAGAGACTGGCCGCGGAGCTCGACGTACCGCCGTCGCGCTACGAAGAGGCCACGCGCCGCTACAAATCGGTCGGTGAATGGCTCGACCGAGAGGAATCCAACCTGAAAGACCTGGACCCAGAGGTCTACGTGCAGGGCTCTTTCCGGCTCGGCGTCCCCATTCGACCTGTGAATGAAGACGAGCATTACGACGTCGACCTCGTTTGTGAACTGAAGTCGGCCGGCAAGCACCTAACTCAGCGGCAGTTGAAGGCACTCCTCGGTTACGAGATGAAGCTGTATGCCAAGGCGCACGGCATGAAGGAGGTCGGTGAGAGTCGGCGCTGCTGGACGCTCGAGTATGCCGACGGCGCACAGTTCCATCTCGATGCGCTTCCCGCCATCCCGGACGGAGAAGGACAACGACGCATTCTGGCGGCGCGCGGATTGAGCAATAGCTGGACGGAAACGGCCATCGCTATCACCGACAACGAGCACCCCCAGTACGACGCGGTTTGTGAAGGATGGCCGCACAGCAACCCGAAGGGATACACCAATTGGTTTCGCAGCCGCATGCGGGTCGCTTTTGAAGCCCGCCGCGGAGCGATGGCACTGGAGTCGAAGGCCTCCGTCGAGGACATTCCTTCCTACCGGGTAAAAACGCCACTGCAGCAGTCAGTTCAGATTCTCAAGCGGCACCGAGACCTGATGTTCGCGAACGACCCGGCCAACAAACCCATTTCGGTTATCCTGACCACGCTTGCCGGCTTGGCGTATCAAAACGAGCCCACCGTGGGCCAGGCACTCGATACCATCCTGCGGCAGATGGACTCCCTCATCGGGCGGGACGGGCAAGGCTTCCCGGTAATCCTCAATCCGACCGACCCTGCAGAGAACTTCGCCGACCGCTGGCGACAGTATCCGAACCGTCGAGAGAACTTCTTCATGTGGCTGCGGAAGGCCCGTGCAGACTTTGTCGGATTGGCCCAACAGTGGCATGGCCAGGGGCTTGTCGAGGTAGCGGAACGCTTCGCGGGTCCGCGCATCGCGACACGGGCAAGCACCTCAAGCCCTTCGCCGGTGCGCTCACTGCTCGCGCTGCTGCCAAACCGAGCCAGTCTCATCAGTGCGCCGCACAAACAGCTGGCGCCTTGGCCTGTCGTACGACAGGGCCAGGTTCGCATCGCCAAGGCCACATGGCGCGCCAACGGTTTCTCGCGGCCAACCCGTTTCTACAGTGACTCGCACCCCCTGAAGAAGGGCGCGAACTTGAAGTTCGAAGCCACAACTGATGTACCGGGCCCCTTCGATGTGCATTGGCAGGTGGTCAATTCGGGAGCCGAAGCAGTTCGCGCGAACCAACTTAGGGGCGGATTTGACCGTGGAGCGGTCGAGCGCGGGTCGGTAGTACGGCACGAATCGGCGGCGTACGCTGGCTCGCACACCATCGAGTGCTTCATCGTCAAGCAAGGACACCTAGTCGCCCGAAGTGGCGCCTTTGTTGTAAACATCAACTGAATGACACATTCACTGACAGCAATGGCGGCAACATTGGACACGGAAGGCATCGTCCCGTTGAGCGACGGGGGGCTAGCACAACTCATTGGCGACCAAGCGGAAGCCGGAGCAACTGTGTTGATTATGGAAAATGGCTTCACTGCACGCGTAGCCACAATGATGGAGAGCGGCGCGTGGGCTGAGGTCGGACGCGGGGACTTCGGGCTCAAAAGCGGCAACGCTGCAAAGCACATCGCCGCAGCGGGAAAACTCACGTGGTGGCAGGTGGCGTCCTCACCCTCTACCTGCGACCTTTCCGTAGCGATGGGTGCGCCGGCCACGTCGGGCTCCATCGACACGTGGCTCGCAGAGGCGGAGGCATTAACGGGAACCTCTGGACGCGGCGATTCACCGAAGAAGGACGACCAGCAGTATCTGGGCTACCTCGCGGGCTGGCGCTGCCAGTTCGCAGGATGCGGCAAAGACCTTCAGCGTGAAAGCTTGAGTGGCACGCCCGGCAACTTCTCGTACTTTGCTCACATCATCGCGTCCTCGCCGAAGGGGCCTCGCGGCGACAAGCTGCTGTCTGGGCAACGAGCGGAAGCCATCGACAACATCATGCTGATGTGCGACGAGTGTCATCGTCGCATCGACCGTGTCGACCCCGACCGTTTCACGGTCGATGTTCTACGCACGATGCGCCAGGACAACATCAATGAGGTCCGAAGACTGCTCAATACGCTGAGGTACGAAGAGGCAGTGCCTATCGTAGTGATGGGAAACATTACCGCCCAATCCCCACGTTTTCTGCAGCGAGACGCCGAAGAGGCGATGTGGACCCGCCGGCTTCGGATGGCGCCGACCGGCCCCGAGCGCTATTTTTATAACGGCGGTCATCTGCATAACCCTCATGCACCGCACTATTGGGGTTCTCTGTTCGACGCCTTGAGGGACGATATTCCGCTGCTACGCAAGCGCTTGAACGGCACACTGCGTGCCGACGGCTCAACGATGCCGCTCGCTGTGTTCCCTCTCCACGGCATATCGATATTGGTGCTGGCTGGACGCTTGCTGGGAGAAGGCAGCCGTATCACCGTATTCCAGTACAGTCGCGACCGCCCCCCCGACCTTCCTGGTGGGAAGTGGGCATTCGACGAAGGGGTTCAAACTCCACCAGCAGACAAGTATTGCGCGAAGGAACTCGCGCCATACAACGGCGCTGATGAAGCATGCCTGGTTATCTCCCTGACCTACAAGGTGGAGCCGAGCAGATTACCGACGACGCTATATGCCGACGGCGCCTTCAAGGTCGGAGCTATGGAAGTGACCGCGTCGGACTCCGCTGCGCTCCGGCATGACATATTCTCCCACTCATTGGACCTTGACCGCTTTGCCACCGCCGCTGAGCAAGCCATCCAGAAACTGCAGGACCAGTGGCACGTCAAGAAGGTTCACCTATTCATCGGCGCGCCGGCCAGCGCGTGCTTTAAAGTTGGGCAGAAATTACAGGCGCGACACCATGCAGTCTTTGTCTGCTATGAAGCTTCCCTAGGTAGCGGCGCTCCGTTTCTGCCGACCATCGAAATCTCGAACAGCAGGGTCGAAGAGCTTCAATCCAATCAAACCATCTTGTTGGCGTAATGGGCATCAGCGCGTCCCCACTTGCCGGACAAACGACACAGCATCCTCACACGAAGTACACCAAAAATAAGGGATTCAGCATTCCGCTTGTCATATTAGTCGAGGTATTTGGCGGTTTCGTGCAGCAAATTATTGATAGAGCACTTGGGCGAGTCAGTTCAGCGTAGCTTGATTCCGGCACGCATCAGCTGCCCGAGCAAGTCCCGGTACGCAGGGTCCTGCCGCACTGCAATACGAGTACCGGGCATTTCGCGCACCGGTACACGTGCCTGCACGCGGTCGAAAAGTGCGATGGAGATGCCCTTTGGGTAGTTGCGCGGAATGTAGTAGAGCCCGTCCGGCTTACTAGGATGCTCGTAGAGCGCGCGCGCCCAGTCCTGTGCGATGGCGTAGTCGGGAGTGCAGGATATCTGCCCATCCAGCCCGAGCGGAAGCCCGTCGGTAAGGTCGACCAGCGTCACCGTCGCCGGGAACAGGCTGGCGATGACCCGAACGTCGATATCCGCCTTGTAGAGCGGTCGCATACCGAGCCTGATTTCGTCCCTCAGCAGGCTCTCAGAAATGCAGGTCATATAGTCGCTACCGGCGTACATCACGCCGAAGCCCTGCATGGGGTCGTCGAAGCGGTACACTGCCCCCTTCCCGAAATAGACGACCGACTGGTGGTCCCGATGACTGACCCGCCGGAAATTACCGAGGTCTACTGTGAGGGTCGGTAGTTCAACCTTCCACACCTTCGCCCGGTCGGGTCGCATTATCGGGACAGGCGGCATTAAAGGGCGCCCTGCGTGAGCCCCGCCGCCGCAGGCAGAATGCGCAGCACAGCTTCACGATGCCCCAATCGCAACTCCTCCAGGGGCACCTTATCCGCAAGGAGCGGTTCCCTGTGAGTGAGGAAATCGTAGGCCTGCCAGGCCCGGTCGGGACCAAACGCCTCGATGACGTCCGCAATTACGTCCAGCACCGCCGCATCAAATTGCCAAGCAGGAAGACGAAAGCCCTTTTGGGCGCCGCTGCGACTCAACGCCAGTAGCCGACCATTCTGTCGCATGTGCGTAAGCGTGCGCAGCGGTATCCCGCTGCGAGCGGACGCCTGCGGGAGCGTGAGCATCTCGGGGAGCTGAAGCACCTCCTTCTGCTCCTGCAGACCGCCCGCGAGCAGGGCCCGTTCAAGTGCCTCCGTTGCCGGGTCGAGCTGGACCGAGGGCGAATTCGTCGGACAGTCTTCCGCGCCCGATTTTGCACTATGGAAAACAACCTGATAGCGACTGGCGGGGAAAACACGACTCCCAATGGCGGCCTGCTGCTCTACGGCGCTCCGTCGTAAGCGCCCCCTCTTCAGCGGCTGGACCGATACCACTACTCCACCGCCCAGTTCCGGCAGCCTCACTTGGCCGCCTTTGCCCGCTAACGCCTCAATCAGGTAGGCAAGCGGCATCCGCTCCTTCAGCTCGCATTTGAGTGAATGCACGAGCGCATTTCCGCCCTCCTGACCGGCCACCAGAAACTCCAGAGCCTCGATGACCTCCTGCAGCCGCTGCGCGTTGTCGTCGCGCGGCAGCTCGAGCGCAGCGGGCAGCAGCGCGGGATGGCGCCGCCATCGGGCCAGGCGCCCCTTCGTTAGCATTGGAACCTCCCGTCTTTGCATGTGTTAAATTTAGGCGAAACAGGCAAAATAGGCAACAAAGGCAAGGACATCTATAAGTGGTGAGTGACTGGTAACTTCACGTTGCTAGAACGACCCGCGTTTCGGGACGATAAGCATCGGGTCGCAATTAGGTGCTATGCACTCGTACCTGGAACGACGAGGTTTTGTCGCTTATAAGGGCCGAATGTTCTGACCACAAATGTACGAGTCACTGCAGGTCGGTATGACCGGGGAGCGCCGCCGGGCCAATGGACTCGCCATTGAGGTCATCGGCGAGCGGTTCAGAACGAATCCCGAGTCAGGTCGAGCCCGAAAGCGCTGCTTCGAGCCCAACCCTTCTCGTCACCCTGACACGACGATGCGTAGATGTTGCTTGCGTCCCACCGACAAGCGCCACTCCCTCCCATGAACGGGCAGCAAAACTTCCGCATGCTCGACCTGCTTACCGTTCAAGCGCAGACCGCCTCCAGTGGCCAACCGGCGCGCGAAATTCCTGGAGGGCGCTAGCCCACCCTCCACGGCAAGCTCCGCCAAAGTCAGACCGGCGCTCACGCGCTCGGGGGCGACGACCAGCGTCGCCAAGCCTTCGTCGCTTTCGCCGTCACAGAACAAACACGCCGCCGTCTTTGCCGCCGCCCTGGCGACCTCCTCACCATGCGCGAGCCCGGTTGCCTCGGTGGCGAGGAGGATTTTCGCCTCGTTGAGTTCCGCGCCCTCGAGCGCACCCAGGCGTCGAACTTCGACCATGGGCAGTTCCGTGAAGAGCGCGAGGAAGCGGCCAACGTCGCGGTCATCCACATTGCGCCAGAACTGCCAGAAATCGAACGGAGCCAATCTGTCCGAGTTGAGCCACACCGCCCCCTGAGCCGACTTGCCCATCTTGCGACCGTCGGCGGTGACCAGCAGCGGCATAGTCAGCCCGAAGAGCTCAGGTCCGCCCTGCCGTCGTGACAGCTCCACGCCGTTCACGATGTTCGCCCACTGGTCGGCGCCGCCGACCTGAACCGTGCAACCGCAGCGCTGGGCCAGTTCCGTGAAATCGAACGCCTGGAGCAGCGTGTAGCCGAACTCTTGAAAACTGAGTGAGTATTCAAGGCGCGTTCGGATTGCGTCGAAGCTGAGCAGACGGTTGATGGTGAAATGCCGACCTACTCGACTGAGGAAGTCGAGATAGCCGAGCCCATCCAGCCAGTCGGCGTTATTGACCACCAGCGCACCGCTCGGGCCATCGTCCATCCTGAGGTAGCGGGCGAAGGTGCCCGTGATGCCGTCGATGTTTGCGGCGATTGTCGCCTCATCGAGCAGGGGGCGGCTCGTATCCCGAAAACTCGGGTCACCGATACGGGTCGTGGCACCACCGACAAGCATTATCGGCCGGTGCCCTGCACGCTGCAGCCAGCGCATTAGCATCAGGCCCTGGAGGTGGCCGACATGGAGGCTATCGGCGGTAGCATCGAACCCGAGGTAGGCGCGCCGCGAACCGGTCGCGAGCATCCTGCGAAGGCCCTCGGCATCCGTGCACTGGTGAATGAAGCCGCGTTCTTCCAGAATGTGGAAGATGTCGGAAAACTGGTGGGGCATTGCGGTCTCCTGAGGAGCAAGGGGCAAAAAGCCCGAGGAGACCGCCAATCAGCTCAACCAGTCCGCCTCGAGCGGACTGGGCGCGCGCGCCACTACCGCTGTGATGAGCGGTATGCGTAATAACGAGCGCGGAGAAGGGTGTTCGTGCTGCACATAAAGTTATCGTATCAAGGAACGGCGTTCCTGGGGAGCCGTGACGAACCGGCGGCGAGTGCCGTCGAAGCCCATACCACCTATCCGTCCTCTGCCGCCCGCTACACCTCGTGTGTATGCTTTAGGCTTTACCCCTCCCATGCTGCTCGGCGGCGAGCACCACAACACGACTGTGACCTTCGACCTCGAACCGCCCCGCTCCGAGCAATTTGTCGCGCTCCAGCACGTCGTTCAACGCAAGCTGGGTAGATGCCTCATCAGACTCCAGCAGTACGAGCAACTCCTGAAAGCGCTGGTCGCGGAGCACGACATTGGTGGCCCTGCGAGCGGGCTAATGGACGTTCGGGCTGCACGTGTGAACGCCCTATCGAAGAAGACCCTGGGGCATGTGGTGGGAGAACTGACCGAGAACGTCCTTACATCGGATTCAGCCGCTTCCGACCGAGTCGAAGGGGACGACACCCCTGACGATATTAAGGAGATTCATATCCGAACTCGGTTCAATATCGCGTTGCCCCTTGAGCGGCATACGGAAACGCTGGCCGGCCTGCGAACCTTGGTCGACCTGCGCAATGAACTCGTTCATCACTTTCTCGAGAGGCAGGATATCTGGACGGAGAGCGGCTGCGTAGCAGCCCACGCCTATCTGGACGCCTGCTATGAGCAGGTGGACGAGCGTTACATGGAACTTCACGCGTGGGCGAAGAGCAGCGTGAAAGCCCGGGAGCTAATGGCGAGCTTCATACAGACGAGCGAGTTCCAGGATTTTCTGCATCACGGCATCTTGCCGGGCGGAGCAGGAGTCGGATGGGCATGGAGCACTATCGTCGAATTGCTCCGTGAGGCCGAAACAAACCTGGGCCGCGACGGATGGACGTCGCTGCGCGATGCCATCGAGTTCATCCAGACAGGACATCCTGAACACACGCCACGGCGCTACGGCTGCAGTAGCTGGCGACAGGTTCTACACGAATCGCAGCAGTTTCGTGTGCGCAAGGAGCGGTCGGGGCCGAGCGTCCCGACGAGCATCTGGTACCGTTCAAAAGAGACATAGCTGCGAACGGTAGGCGACATGCGCCCCATTCAATTCCCCGTTCGAAGATTCCTGTAAAGCGTCGCTCGCGAGACGCCCAAGGTCCTCGCCACCTCATTCACTGCGGTCCCTGCAGTCAGGAGCTTGCGAGCGATATCTGCCTTCGTGGCATCCATTTTCGGTTTGCGCCCGCCCATACGACCCCGGGCACGCGCAGCTACCAATCCGGCATGGGTCCGCTCCCGAATGAGGTCACGTTCCATTTCCGCAAGGGCCGCCATCATGTGGAAGAAGAAACGTCCTGCTGCGGTTGCGGTGTCAATTCCGTCCGTCAATGAGTGGAATTGCACCCCTCTCTCCCGCAGTGCCCCAACCAGGTCGATGAGGCCCTTCACTGTTCGGCCGAGGCGGTCGAGCTTCCAGACCACCAACGTGTCACCCTCGCGGACGTAGGCCACAGCCTCGTCGAGACCCGGGCGAGCTTTCACCGAGCTGACCTTGTCGGTGAACACCTTCTCGACCCCGGCCTTTCGAAGTGCGTCGAGCTGAAGTTCAAGGTTCTGGTCTCCGGTGGAGACCCTAGCGTAGCCGACCAACATGAATTGCCCCATCTGTCGCAAAACTCACTTCAGTATAGCGAAGTGAGACATAGAAAATGAGATGCGATTTCGATACTCGATTCATCGGGGTTTTCGGGTCGTCGCATCGACGGCGGACGGATGTGTCAAAAACGGTCGTTTGCGAGACAGAAGCGATGAGCAACCAACGGCGGAACGGACGCGTGGTTGCGTTTCGCGGCTTGTGCAGCGGGCTTCCTCGCGGACACATCTGAAGTCCGGCCAGGAATGGCGGGCGGCTGCGCGGTGCTACCTCTGCCCAAGTAATGCCGCGCACCCTGCAGCCACACGCGTACTCCGGCCATCGGTATCAGTCGGTTCCCGGTCTCCCGCTCGAAACACCCGCCCATCCAAGCGCGTGGAACGCGCCTCGGTCATCAAGGAAACGCTGCGCCCGATAACGGGAGTGATGCCTTGCACGGCAGGTCGCCGGTGGACCATTGCTCTACGTTCCGCAGCGAGGACGCCTCCGCCCGGCGTCAGCCGGCCTGGCAGGACAAAACCGCTCGGCTCCGCGATTCTCCCTATACGCAAAGAGCCAGCCCCGGCCTGCCAGCGGTGTCATCACCTCAACGCAACGGAGGGCGAGCGCCGATGCTGTGGAGTACAAGCTGACGGCTCGAACACGGGTGGCGCTCTCGCCCGGCGTCAGCCGGCCTGGCAGGAGGAAAGTACCTTGCCGATAACGCGAGAGCTTTCCCGAGCGAGCAGCGTCCGCCCTCATCTCCGACCGCAAGTCGATGCAACTGGCCACGACACCACGCCCGCGGGAGGGGGTTACACAGGCTACAAGGCTACAAAGGGCTAGCAGGTGCTCAAGGTCCCCGGTTTCCGCGGCGCACAGCGTGATGCGTGCTGCGGACTACAAGTTCCAGCGCTGTGGAGTGCATCCTCGGATGCTGTGGGGTACACGTCCACGTGCTGCGAAGTACAAGGTGGGCTCCTCGGCACAGCGGTGGAATTGCTCGAGAAGTGCGCTCGCGCCGCGACGGACATGCTCATCCGGCGTCAGGCGGCCTGTCAGGACGACTTCACGAGTCACGCCCCCGAGCGCCCCCCGTCCGCGCCGACCGGGCGTTGTCGCATTTGACGAGGAATACCACGCCTGCGGGATGGGGTACACAGGCTACAGGGATACGAAGGGCTAGGACGTGCTCGAGCCCCCCGGTTTCCGCGGTGCGCGGCGTGATGCCTACTGTGGAGTACAAGTTCCAGCGCTGCAGAGTGCTCAGCTGGATACCGTAGAGTACAACCCCATGCGCTGCGGAGTACAAGTCGGGGCGGACGCGGCACTGCGACAGCAGCTGTCCGACAGTCAAGAGGACCATTTCCTCCCTTACCTTACCGGTCATTTCAGGCGTGACTCGCATGGGGTCATGCGGCGCTATACAACCGCATGTTCATTCATTGCGAGCCCTCCATGGCAGAAGACACCTTCCAGCGTCGTCCGGGCACTATCCGGCTAAGCTCAGGAACCGCGTGCACTCGGCGGGACGGCTTCACGAGCGTTTGCGTCGGCCCTCGAAACTACGGGCGCCGAAGCACTTCGCACACGCGAGTTCGAGGGGCCGGGGAATGAATAGGCACTACCCGACTGCTCTAGGTGCGCACGACCTGCTCGAGTTGGCGAATCGAACCGCGACCACATTCTTTAACGCCAGCCCGGAATTCCGGGAAGCAGGTATGGCGGCCGCCGAAGCGCTGAGCAGCATTGCGGCCGGGATGGCCCGCAGGTTGAAGGCTCGGGATGAGAAGCCAGCGGTTTGCGTCCTGCCGGACAATGCGACCGTTTCGGAACTCCAGTTCGTACGTACGCGCCAGGCGGCCCGGCGAGGTGCTGACGTCTATCTACCGAGCTGGGCATCTGTCGCACGCGCGCTGCCGGACGCGTTTCTTCGTTCAGCCCTGTTTTCCGCGAGCCGGAGCGTTCAGGCGACAAACGACGCGGTGCTCGCGGGGGACCGCACGCTGGTGGTCTCGGGCAAAGAGGTAATTACGTTCAATAACATCACGCTCATGTACTCAGGCTACGCCTTGTGCCAGTTCGACCGGCAGGTCTACGCGACGTGCCTGAACTACTATCGCGAGCGCCCATTGTCGCCGGAGGATGGAACACACCACGTCAGCACCTCCTTCTATGAATTTGCGCGTCACATGGGCAGCGCGTACAGCGTGAAAGCGCACAAGGCGATACGCGCAAGCTTGCTGCGGCTCAGCCTCGCCCAACTCCGGCTCCGGGTAAAGCGCATGAACATCGAAGTCCCAAAGCTTCTGTCGGTCAGCTTCGAAGACGGAGAAGCCGGCGACCTCCGAGGAAGCGACGTCCTGCTCCTTCGCATAACCGAGTCGGTTGCTGAGCTGTTTGGGCAGGGAGCCTGGAAGGCGGTCGACGTCGACGTTGCGGATTACGACGGACTGAAGGGCTGGATTGCGAACTTCTACGCGAGTCACGACAGGGCGCGTTGGCTGCCGGTCGACACCCTCTACATGATGTCAGGATACGAATCGAGGAAGAGCAACTTCAGGGCTGGCCTCCTCCAGGCCCTAGAAAAGCTCAAGGAAGAACGGACCCCACTGTGCAGTCGCGTGGCCGACTACCACTTCTCGAAGGACGGCACCCGCCTTCTGGTGGTTCGGACCGAATGGAGGGCCGCGGGCAAGCGATATGCGCAAGTGGAGGAAGGCGACGGCTAATCAGGCCGACAGACTCGGAAGGTCGCGAGGTGGCGGTCCTCTCACGTCAGGACGGCTGCCTTTTTCACATACGCCTCATCGCCGGAACTTCATGCGGCCGCTGCATTCATTCCCCCTGGCGCCCCAGTTCGCATGACCGAGTTTTGCGAATGACATCGTCGACCGTATCATCGACAAAGTTTTGCCAAATGTTTTTCAGGTGACGTCGCCGCATGAGGCACAGGCCCCAGCAAGGGGCCCGGATGCAAGCAGAGGCAAGGGGCACCGGTCTGCAGCTGGCTCTGTTCCGAGCGGCTGCTGACCACTCCGATGCATCTTGTGCGAGCCCCCCTGCACAGACCTGGCAATGCGCCCCGCTCGTTCCACCGGTTTATTGTAGGCATTTCGCATGCTCCCTTTCGCCCCCGGCGCCCGCGTCGTTATCCGCGACGAAGAATGGCTTGTTCGACGTATCGACCCCGCCACCGATGGCGGTTGGCTTGTCACCTGTGACGGCATTTCGGAACTGGTCCGGAGCCAGTCCGCGCTGTTCCTGACCGAACTGGAAGACAAGATTTCCGTCCTCAACCCTGAGAAAACGGAACTCGTGCCGGACACGACTCCGGCCTACAACGCAAGCATCCTCTATCTGGAGAGCCTGCGTCGCCGCAACGTCCCTAACGACGACAAGGTCCATCTCGGCCATCGGGGGGTGATGAATCTGGTCCCCTACCAGCTCGACCCGGCCCTACAGGCCTTGCGCCAGCCGCGTTCGCGCATCCTGATTGCGGACGCCGTCGGCTTGGGCAAGACGCTCGAAGCGGGCGTTCTCGCCACCGAGCTGATTCAGCGCGGCCGCGGCAAGCGCATCCTGGTGGTCACTCAGAAGGCCATGCTGACCCAGTTTCAGAAGGAGTGGTGGAGCCGCTTCTCCATCCCGCTCGTGCGGCTGGATTCGGTCGGCCTTGCCCGGGTGCGCAATCGCATTCCGGCGAACCACAACCCCTTCAACTACTTCGACCGCAGCATCATTTCCATCGACACATTGAAGAGCAACCTCGAGTACCGCAACTACCTCGAGAACGCCTGGTGGGACATCATCGTCATCGACGAATGCCACAACGTTGCCGCGCGCGCTGGCGAGACCGGTCTTTCCCGCCGTGCCCGCCTGGCCAAGCTGCTGGCCACACGTTCCGACACGCTCATGCTGCTTTCTGCCACTCCGCACGACGGTTCGGCGCGCAGCTTTGCGTCACTGATGAGCCTGCTCGACCCGACGGCCATTTCCGACCCCGACGACTACACACCGGACGATTTCCGCAGTAAGGGACTAGTCATCCGGCGCTTCAAGAAGGACATCCGCGAGCAGGTCAGCGCGGACTTCCAGGAACGGGTGACGGCCTGCCTTCGCACTCCCGCGACGGCTCAGGAAGAGGCGGCCTATCGAACCTTGCTCGAGATTCCCTTTACGCAGGGAGGCCAGCACAAGGCCGGTAAGCAACAGGAACTGCAGCGCGTCGCAATGCAGAAGGCCTTGTTCTCGAGCCCGGCTGCGGCACTGGAATCCACTCGCAAACGGATTACGTTGCTTCAGGGCAAGAGCAGCCCTACCCCAGAGGAAGCGACCGAAGTCGACTGCCTGCGGCACTTCGAGGACACCTTGACGCCGCTCGCCACCGACCCGACAGCGGAGCATTTCAGCAAGTATCAACGCCTTAAGCAGCACCTGAAGTCATCAGAGTTCGGCTGGCAGCTCAACGATGCCGCCGACCGCTTGGTCATCTTCTCGGAGCGCATCGAAACCCTGCGTTGGCTGCGCGCGCACCTCACCGATGACCTCAAGCTCAAGGCGAACCAAATCGAGGTGCTGCACGGGCAGATGGCCGACACCGAGCAACAGGAACTGGTCGAGCGATTTGGTCGCCTCGATGACCCCCTGCGCATCCTGCTCTGCTCCGATGTGGCGAGCGAGGGCCTTAACCTCCACTTCTTCTGCCACCGCCTCGTGCACTTCGACCTCCCGTGGTCGCTGATGGTGTTCCAGCAGCGCAACGGCCGCGTGGACCGCTACGGGCAGAAGCATCAGCCTCAAATCGTCTATCTCTTCACCGAGGCCGTAACCAACAAAATCAAGGGCGACCTACGCATCCTGGAAATCCTCGAGCGCAAGGACGACCAGGCCAACTTGAACTTGGGCGACCCCTCGGCTTTCCTCAATGTGTACGACCCGGACAAGGAGGCCGAGAAGGTCGCCGACTACATGGCCGAAGGCTTGACCGCGGAACAGGTCGAAGCCGCCATGGACGAGGCGGCTACGTCCGGCACCGACAACGGCGGTGACTGGCTCATGGAGCTGTTCGGCACCGACACCGCCACCGACGAGACGAACTGCGGGCCGGAAGCACGCAACAGCCTCGCCCACATCGCGGAGCCTGCATCGCTGTTCGACAGCGACTTCCATTACGCGAAGACTGCCCTCACCCATCTCAACCAAGGCCACACCCTGTGCCAGTGGGTGGCCGAGGATGCAGAGAACGTTATCGCGCTGACCGCACCGCTGGACCTCCAGGAGCGCCTGCGACAGCTCCCGCGCGAGGCCCAAGCCGACAACGACCATTACGCCCTGTGTGCCAGCCCCGAGCGCATGGCTCACGCCATCGAATCCGCACGGCAAGCTCGTGCCGAACAGGACACCTGGCCGAAGCTGCACTACCTCTGGCCGCAGCACCCCATCATGGAATGGCTGGGCGACCGCGTGCTGACCCATTTCGGCCGGCATCGGGCTCCGCTCCTCCAAAGCCCGAAGCTGCAGTCGGGCGAGCAGGCCTTCGTCCTGATGAGCCTCATCCCGAACCGCAAGGGCCAGCCCCTGCTGGTCGAATGGCAGGTCGCCTGCCGCGTGGGCCAAGGCGCATTCACCCTGGAATCTTTCGACGCCTTCGTCGCGCGTGCGGGCCTCAAGGCCGGCGGGCTGCCGAACCGCGGGCAAACCCCTGAACTGGCGGCGACGACAGAAATGATGCAAAGCGCTCTGCCCGACGCCGTGCGCACGATGCACTCCCACATGCTCACACAGCAGTCTGCCTTTTCTGCCCAGCTGGAAGAGCGCCTCGCCAACACCCTGGCCGACCTGAAACGCCTCCAAGGGCGGCAAATCGAGCAGCTAAGCCTCGACCTCGACAAACAGCTCGAAACGGTGAAACGTGGCCGCTTCGAGCAGCGCAGCCAGCACATACACCGCGTATTCGACGACTACCGCCGCTGGGTGGAAGACACGCTGACTACCGAGCCGCAGCCCTGGATTCAGGTTCTCGCCGGCGTCTGTCACCCCAACGTCGCCGCTGCCGCCGGAGCCTGACCATGCCTGTTCTTGACGCCGTTCAAACGTTCGCCGGCATCGCCAACGAAAACGAGTTCTACAGTCATCACTACCTGGCGGAGGTGTTCAAGGGCGACATCAAGGCCCGCCTCGATGCTTGGGAAGCGGCTGAGGCCGCCCACCCGGGTGACGATAACCATCGCGCACCCTACAAGCGGCTGCAGGCCTGGGCGCAGAAGTGGTTCAGCCTGCGCAGCCAGCTGCAGCGAGCGGGCGACGCCGCAGAACGGTGGCAAGTCTTTACGCAAATCCAGGCGGGCCTACTGCAGGCACTGAGTTACGCCGCGCCCGACAAGCGCCCCAGCAGCCACGAACTGGTGCCCGGACTGCCCATTCCCTTCTGGCAGCTGCAACTTCCTCGGCTCGCCATCATCCCCGCGTACCAGCCGGGAGCCGAGACCGAGGACCTGCTCGACCACAAGCTGCTCAGCCTGCACCTCAACGGCGAAGCCATCCCGCCGGCACTCCAGAACGAAATCTGGGCCGACCTTCTCTCCGATGCCGTCTTCGGTGCCGAGACACCTCCGCGCTACGTCCTGCTCGCCGGCCTGGACGAGTGGCTGCTACTCGACCGCTACAAGTGGCCCAACAATCGGGCGCTGCGCTTCGACTGGGCGGACATCCTGGACCGCAAGGACGCCGACACGCTGAAGGCCTGTGCCGCCCTGCTGCACAAGGACTGTCTCGCCCCGGGCGAGGGCAACAGCCTGCTCGAAAGCCTCGACGAGAACGCCCACAAGCACGCCTTCGGCGTCAGCGAAGACCTCAAGTACGCGCTGCGCGAAGCCATCGAGTTGCTGGGCAACGAAGCCGCGAGGCAGCTCCGCGAGCAGGCTTCCGAGGCAAAGAAAGGCATATTCAGCGGCAAGGACCAGCTCGACGCTGCAGACCTCAGCCTCGAGTGCTTGCGCCTCGTCTACCGGCTGCTCTTCATGTTCTATATCGAGGCGCGGCCCGAGCTGGGTTACGTGCCCATCGACAAGAGCGAGGTCTACCTCAAGGGCTACAGCCTGGAGAGCCTGCGCGACCTCGAGATTCAGCCGCTGAGCACCCCGCACTCACGCAACGGCTTCTACTTTGACGCCACCCTTCGCCGCCTCTTCAAGCTCGTCGCCAATGGAACCGGCCTCGACAGCGCAACCCAGCACCAGTTGGGCGACACTATCGCCGGAGCCAAGGAGACCTTTGCCCTCGCCCCACTAGATAGCCGCCTTTTCGACGACAGCACACTACCGCTGCTCGGTAAGGTCCGCTTCCCGAATCACGTCTGGCAGACCGTCATCCGCCTGATGTCCCTCACTCGCGGACAGGGCCGCGGCCGGCGTAGCGGTCGGGTCAGCTACCAGCTGCTGTCCATCAACCAGTTGGGCGCGGTGTACGAGGCGCTGCTGAGCTACCGCGGATTCTTTGCCTCGGACGACCTTTATGAGGTCAAGCCGGCGCCCAAGAAAGGCCATGCCGCCGCCGAAGACAGCGGGGACGACGAGGAAAGCGGCGAGGACGGCGACGACGCTGGCGAGGACTCGTCGGCCAACGGACGGCGTCAGCGCGCCGGTAACGCATCCGATGCCGACAAGCTCGACACAGCGTGGTTCGTCCCTGCCAGCCGTCTGAGCGAGTACACCGAGGACGAGCGCGTCTACGACGTCACCGAGTCGGGGCACACCAAGCTGCGCGTCTATCCCAAGGGCAGCTTTATCTACCGCTTGGCCGGGCGCGACAGGCAGAAGAGCGCCAGCTATTACACGCCGCAGGTGCTCACGCAGTGCCTCGTGAAGTACGCGCTGAAGGAGCTCCTGGATAGCGACCGGGTAAAGAAGGCAGACGACATCCTCACCCTCACCGTCTGCGAGCCCGCCATGGGCAGCGCCGCGTTCCTGAACGAGGCGGTCAACCAGCTCGCCGAAGCCTATCTTGAGCGCAAGCAGCAGGAGCT